>NZ_JAFLXH010000002.1:0-243480 GCF_019891515.1 Pseudomonas sp. Wu6
GCCTGCGTTCGGCCAGCGTGGTTTAACGGGGCGCCTAGGATCAAAAGCAGATCAAGATCAAGAGCGGCTCGCTTCGCATCGTGGTTACGGTTGGGCGCTGCTGAGTTGTGTAGATACCTATGCCCCGATGAGGGAGTGTCAGTAGGCGCATTTTTGACTGAACCAACGCCATCGGGGGCAAGCCCCCTCCCACATTTGAGCCCAGGCTACACAGCCATCGCCCCCGCCCTGCCCGGCTCCACCACAAACGACTGCAACGTCGAGACCGTGGCTGCCGGGTCGCGTGGGTCGCTGATCACGCGAAAGTGCGTGAGCATCTTTCGCGCGTCCAATTCCACCGACACATAGCCACGCTGGCGACTGTCAAAAAACTTCACATGGGGATTGAGCGGCAGGATTTTCGTGAAGGCCTCATAGGGCGGGCCATCGGAGGTCACCGACGAGCCGACGAATTCAGTCGCCACAACCAGTGAGTCCGGGTCATTGGCATCGGCGTGCAGGTCCGTGGTCCAGAAAGAGTGGATATCCCCGCCCCAGAACACCGGGTTATTTACGCGGTTGCGCTGGATGGACGCCAGCATTCGCTTGCGGTTGGCCATATAGCCATCCCAGCCATCGGTCCAGCGGCCGACTTTGTGATGGGTCAGGTCACGCTGCATCAGCGGCGCCACCAACAAGTCCTGGGCGATCACATTCCACTGCGCCCGGGACTGGGCAAAGCCCTGGTCCAGCCAGGCCTCCTGCTGCCAGCCGAGCAAGGTGCGGGCGGGGTCACGCAAGTCGCTGCAGGGGGTGGTGACAATATGTCCTTGGTGGCTGCCATCGGCCGCGATGCAAGGCTGCTCGGAACGGTACTGGCGGCCGTCGAGCACATGGAAGCGCGCGAGCCGCCCATAGTCCAGGCGCCGGTAAATGCGCATGTCCGGGCCCTGCGGCCGGCTGCTCGCACGCAACGGCATATGTTCGTAGAACGCCTGGTAAGCCGCCGCCCGTTGCTGGAGAAACCGCGCCACGGGAATTTTCGGGTCCTGGGACCAGCGGTTGGCATAGTCGTTCTGCACTTCATGGTCGTCCCAGGTAGCCACGCTCGGCGCGGCGGCGTGCAGGGCCTGCAAATCGGGATCGGTCTTGTACAGCGCGTAGCGGTTGCGGTAGTCGCTCAAGCTCACCGCATTACCGCTGCCGTGGGCGCGAAACACTTTGCCGGAGTCCGCCGCGTAGGAGCTGTCGTAAATATAGTCACCGAGAAAAAACACCAGGTCGGGGCGCTCGGCAGCGAGATGACGGTAGGCACTGAAATACCCGCGCTCCCAATGCGAACAGGAGACGAACCCGAGCCGGGCGGACGCCATCTCATGCCGCGCAGGCGTGGTGCGTGCCTGACCAATCGGACTCTGCGCGCCAAGGCCCTCGAACTGATACCAGTACGGCCGGCCCGTCGCCAACCCCGCCACCTCGACATGTACCGAGTGGGCAAAATGCCCGGTCGCCATCACCTCGCCCTGTTGCACAATCCGCGTCATCGCCGCATCGCTGGCCACCCGCCAGCGCACCGGCACCGCACGCTGCAATCCACCGCGTCCGTCCTCGGCATTGAACAACGGCGCCAGGCGCGTCCATATCACAAAGCCATCCGGCAATGGGTCACCGGACGCCACGCCGAGGGTGAACGGATAATCCACCCCGGCACTGCGCGCAAACGGGCTGAGGATGGAAAACGCCGTAGCGACCGCCAGGCCGCCGAGTACCCGGCGTCGGGTGTGGTCTATATCGCCGCTCACAGGCAGCGCTCCCAGTCGTCACGCACGCTGGCAAACCCGAGCAGGTCCTCAAACACGCCGTTCTTTAGAAACGCCTGGCGCATGCAGCCTTCATAGCGCAGGCCGATCTTTTCCATGACCCGCGCCGATTCCTTGTTACGAGCAAAACACTGGCTACCCACGCGTTGCAAGCCTAACTCGTTGAACCCGAAGTCCATCACCGCCCTCGCCGCTTCCGCCGCGTAACCCCGGTTACGGCAATGCGCCGCCACCCAACCACCCAAGTGCCCATAGCGATGCCGAGCATTCATACGCAGGCTGACCATGCCGATCAATTCATCGGTGTCGTGCACATGCATCCCCAGGTTCAGCAGCTCGCCGGTGCGGTACTTGTCGGCGATCCCGGCAATGAAGTCACGGGCGGTTTCCAAGGTGTAGGGCGACGGAATGTTCGCGGTGTTGTCGGCAATTTCCGGCCCGTTGGCGAGGGTGAAAAGCACCTGTGCCTGATGCATTTCCAGTGTTCGCAACAACAGTCGCTGGGTCGATAATCGAGGCAGTGTGGTGGGCATGTGCGCCGGCTCTCGCGATAAATTTCTCGAGCATGTACGTCCTGGATGTCAGTTTCGTTACGCCCAAAAACTGACGGGTAAGTTTTCTGAAAGCCCCGTCCTAGAGCTTTAAAATCGTCAATTAAAGTTAACCATTCGGTCATTTTTGCTTGCTAGCGTGCTGCCCCTAATTCAATAACGGGGTAACGGAATGAGAACCTGGGATGAACCCAAGAAGCGCAAGGCGCACATCGAACTGATCCCGATGATCGACGTGATGATGTTCCTCCTGGTGTTTTTCGTACTGGTGAGCTTGAACGTGATTCCGGCCCTGGGCATGAAGACTCAGTTGCCCAGCGCCAGCAGTTCACAGCAGCTCAAACCGCAGAACAAATTCATCCTCACCCTGGGCCTGGAAGGCCAGTTGCAACTGGACGGCAAGGACCTCTCGGTGGACGCGCTGGTGCCGGCGCTGAAGGCGGCGCAAAAGCCCGATACCCAGTCGACGATCATCGTCAACAGCGACAAAGGCGTAGAGGTTTCGCGCCTGGTGGAAGTGATGGACACCCTGCGCCTGGGTGGCTTCACCTCCGTGTCCATTGCCACGCGTAAGTCCTGATCATGTACCTGCTGTTTCGAGTACGTCAGTGGCTGGGCAGTGTCCCGGCCTTGGTCGCGCTGGTGCTGATTGCACTGGGTATCCAGTCCCAGACCTTGAAGGTCGAGCCGGTGTACGACGAGTCGGCGGTCGAGCTGGCGTTGGTCGAGCCGGAGCCGGAGGTGGTCCCGCAGCCTGTGGTGGAACAGGCGCCGCCACCGCCGGTGATCGAAGACGAGGAAGCCGAGCCCGCCCCACCGCCGCCACCGCCGAAACCGGTGCCAAAACCCGAACCCAAGCCCAAGCCCAAACCTGTGCCCAAGCCTGCGCCCGTGGTTGCCAAGCCCACGCCGACACCGCCACCGGTGGCCGCCAAGCCTGCGCCCGCGCCGGTTGCGCAGGCGGCCCCGACACCCGCCCCGCCCGCGCCGCCAAAGGTCGACAGCCAGGCGCTGGAAGGCGGTTACCTCAAGGGCTTGCGCAACGAGTTGGACACCTACAAGCAGTACCCCACCGGGCGCCAGGCCTCCCTCGAACGCCCGAGTGGCGAAGTGGTGGTGTGGCTGCTGGTCGACCGCCAGGGCCGCGTGCTGGATTCCGGCCTGCAAACCCAGGCCCCGAGCATGTTGCTCAACCGGGCCGCCACCAACAGTTTGCGTCGCATCAAGCAAGTCAAGCCGTTCCCCGAGCAGGCGTTCGGGGGCCGCAATGAGCAGCGCTTCACCGCCACCTTCAACTACAGCGTGCAATAAGCACGCGCCACCAGGACGACAGTGATGAAGTTCACCCGCATTCACCTGGCACTCGTTGCCGCGACCAGCATGACCCAGACAATGGTCATGGCCGACCCCGGCGACAGTGACGTCGGCACCATTGGGGTCCAAGGCAAAGCCAGCGCCGGGGGCGGTTACATGGTGCCCGAGGAAAGCATCAAGGGCCGCTCCACCGTGACCAAGGAGGCGCTGGACAAACAGACGGCGACGGGCAACGCCATCGACAAGCTCAAGTACACGCCGGGCCTGAACATTTCCAGCGAGGACAACACCGGCCTGTCGGGCTTTCGCTTCACCATGCGCGGCATGAACTCCGACCAGGTGGGCATGTCGGTGGACGGCATGCCGATCAACGATTCGGGCAACTATGCGCTGTATTCCAACCTGCTGGGCGACCCGGAAAACCTCGACCAGATCTTCGTCACCCAGGGCGCCTCGGAGTCCGACGGCCCGCACATCGGTTCCAGTGGCGGCAATATCGGCATCGTGACGATTCGCCCGACCAAAGAGACCGGCGCCTTCGTCAAACAGATCGTCGGCAGCAACGCCACGCGCAAGACCTTCGCCCGCCTCAACACCGGCGAAATCAACGGCCTGAGCAACTGGCTGTCGGCGTCCCATACCGAGGGTGATATGTGGCGTGGTTCGGGCGCCGTGCGCGCGGACAAGGTGGAATGGAACAGCTTCTTCGACGCCGGCAACGGCAACACCGCCAACCTGATCCTCAAGTACCACGAGCAGGACAACAACAGCTACAGCCAGTTGACCAAGGCGCAGTTCCAGCAAAACGGCCGCAAATACGACCCCTACCCGGCCACACCAACGGTGGGCGGCAACGGCAAGTACAACAGCTACTATGCCCTGGCGCAGAACCCGTTCCAGACCTTCACCGCCGTGCTCAACACCCAGTTCAAACTGGCCGACAACCTGGCCCTGTCGGTGATCCCGTATTACTTCTGGGGCAATGGCAGCGGCGTCGGCTCATCGAGTTATGCGCTCAACCGTGGTTCGAACCAGGGCGGCGTATTCGACCTTGGCAATCTGCCAACCGCCGCCCAGTACAACGCCGACGGCACGCCGAACAGCGGCATGTACTACCGCCCTTCGCGCACCCAGACCTGGCGTCCGGGCATCACCACCAAACTGACCTGGGACCTGGGCGACCACAGCCTGCAATTGGGTTACTGGTACGAGCGCGCACGCCAGAGCCAGACCCAGCCGTTCATCCCGCTCAAGAGCAATGGCAAGCCGGTCGACACCTGGCCGGATTCCAACAGCGCCGTCGTCGACGCCAACGGCAACCAGGTCCAGGGGCGCGACCGCTTCACCGTGACCCCGGCGCAAAAAGTCTGGGCCCAGGACACCTGGTACATCAACCCGGACTGGACCTTCATCGCCGGCCTGGCCTACATGAACGTCGAGCGTGACGGCACCAACCACGGCAGTCTCAACGAACAACCGGAAAAACGTAACCAGACCTACAACAAACTGCTGCCCAACGCCGGCCTGAAATACCAGTTGGACGAGCGCGACCAGTTGTTCTACAGCCTGTCGCGCAACATGCGCGTACCGCAGAACTACGCGCTCTATGACAAAGGCGCCGGCTCCATCGACCTCGAGCCGGAAACCAGCTGGAACCACGAACTGGGCTGGCGCTACAGCGGCGACGACATGACCCTGGCCGCAACCCTGTTCTACATGGACTTCAAGAATCGCCAGGTTTCGTCCAAAGACATCAATGGCGACTCCGCCGATATCAACGTCGGCGCCGTCACCAACAAAGGCCTGGAACTGGAATGGAGCGGCCTGCTGCCCCACCATTTCAACTACTACACCTCCTACACCTACACCAAGGCCGAGCAGCAGGACGACATGACCGTCTACAACGCAGGCCGGGCCATCCTGTTGCCCACCAGCGGCAAACAGTTCGCCAACGTGCCGAAGAACATGCTGGCGGCCAACATCGGTTACGACGACGGGCGCTTCTACGGCACCTTCGGCGGCAAATACACCAGCAAGCTCTACGGCGACCTGACCAACGACGAAGCCATTTCCGCGCGCACCGTGTTCAACCTCGGCGCGGGTATCTACCTGCCGGTCGACAAAAAGGTCGTGAAGGACGCCACCCTGCGCCTGAACGTCGACAACCTGTTCGACAAGAAATACCTGGACGGCGTGTACACCACCAAGACCAACGCCGCCAGCTACAGCGGTTTTCGCGATGGCGACCCGGCGTACATCGTCGGCCTGGACCGCACCGTCACGGTTTCGCTGGAAGCGAATTTCTAAGACTGACCCAAGAGGAACGCAAGCATGGATATGAACCTGCTTCACGACATCACCTTCTATGTGATGTATGCCGCGATGGCCATCGCGATTTTCATCGCCATCGAGCGCGGCATCTACTTCGCTTATGTGCGCCGCCAGGCTCGCGCCTTGATCGACGCCCTGGGCGCCACCGTGCACAGCGAACGCGACCTGCCCGAACCGCTGACCCGTCGCGACAGCCTGCCGCTGAACATGATCCTGCCGGTATTGGCCCAGAAGGCGTCCCACGGATCGCGCAAGGACCTCGACGACGAAATCGACACCCAGTACCTCAAGACCCGCGCGCCGCTGGCCCGCAGCCTGTGGATCATCGAGACCATCACCACGGCGGCCCCGCTGCTCGGCCTGCTGGGGACCATCCTGGGCATCATCGACACCTTCAAGGCCCTCGCCACCGCAGGCGTATCGGACCCTGGGCAGATTTCCGGTGGTATCGGCACAGCCTTGTTCGCCACCGGGCTGGGGATCGCCATCGCGCTGTTCTGCGTAGTGTTCCATAACTTTTTCCAGGACAGCCTGGAGCGCATCAATGACCAGTTGAAGATCCTGCTGATCCGCGCCTCCAACGGGGCCCGCGCCCACGAAGAAGTGCCGCACCGCGTGCCCACGCCACTGCACAGCCGCACGACCTGACCTTTACGGCGGGCGCGTCATGGCCCGCCTGTTCTTTTTGCGCAATGAGACGCTTATGTCCCTTTCGATGAAGTTGCGTGTCGCAGGCCTCGCCGGTTTGCTCCTCAGTCCGCTGGCCCTGGCGGACTTTTCAATTGCAGGGTTTGAACTGGTGCACACCGTGCCGGTGGACACCGCATTGGGCACTGCCGATCTGCGCCAGCCGGGCCCGGTGTGGATCGAGCTGTTCGACGGCGCAAAAAACCGCATCGATATCGGCCAGTTCTACGCAGCCGACCATCCCGGCTCGGTGATGGACAAGGTCATCGAACACCTGGAAGCCGCCGGTAAACGCGGGGTGAAAATTCGTTTCCTGCTCGAAGAAAAAGGCATCAAGTTATCGGATACGGCCACCCTGGAACGCTTGCGCGCCATTCCCAACCTGACCTTGCGCGTGCTGCCCTTCGGACAATTGAGCGGCGGGATCATCCACGCCAAATACATGGTGGTGGACGCCAGTCAGGCGTTTATCGGCAGCCAGAATTTCGACTGGCGCTCCCTGGAACATATCCACGAAACCGGTCTGCGTATCAGCGACGCGAGCGTGGTCGGCCAGGTCCAGGCGATCTTCGACCAGGACTGGCGAGCCCAACAGGCCCTCAGCGACAAGCAACCGGTGCCACTGCCCACCGCCGGACAGGCGCCTGCGCGCACCGGCAACTATCTGGTGGCCAGCCCGCAACGCTACAACCCGCCCGGCGTGGGCGATTCACAGCAGGAACTGCCGCGCCTGCTGGGCGAAGCGAAGAAGGAGGTGCGCGTGCAGTTGCTTGACTATGCGCCGCTGTCCTACGGACCGGATCGGACCCGCCCTTACTATGCAGTGATCGACAACGCCGTGCGCGCCGCTGCTGCGCGTGGGGTGTCGATCAAGTTGATGGTGTCCAACTGGAACACCGACCCGCTGGAACTGCCCTACCTCAAGAGCCTGGCGGTGCTGCCCAACGTACAAATCAAGATCGTCACGCTGCCCGAGGCCAGGCAAGGCTTCATTCCCTATGCACGGGTGATCCACAGCAAGACGATGGAGATCGACGGGCAAGTGGCGTGGGTCGGCACCAGCAACTGGTTAGGCGGTTACCTGGATAATTCACGCAATCTGGAGGTGGTGATGCGCAGTGAGGCGATGGCCAGACGCGTAGGGCAATTGCATGAGCAATTGTGGGACGGCCCCTACGCCAGAGCCTTGAACGTGACTGATGAGTACCCCGCCCCTCACCCTGGCCAGCATTGACCTCGAGCACCTGAGTAATGCTAGTGTGTGGAAATGTTTCTGACTTATCCGTCAGAAACACCCTACTCACTGCCTGCAAGGGAATGCCTCCAACCATGCACTTTCCACTGAAAAAACTCGTGACTGCCACGCTGTTCGCCGCCGGCCTTGCGGCGGTTACCACGCCTGCGCTCGCCAACATCACTGCCGAACAAAATACCGCGATTCTGAATAGTTTCGCAGACACATCCGTCAGCGACTTCCGCAGTTTCCTCGGCACCCTGGCCAAGGGCGACCTGGGCAAGTCCGGTGATATCGCCCCGGCCATCAGCGCCTTTCTCAATGACAAAACCCTGAGCACCGAGCAGCAGAACGAGATCAATCGCCTGCTTGGCATTTACACACGGGTCAAGTACGGCAAGGCGGCCCTGGAAACCTTGCGCGAACTGGTGGAAATTCCGACGTTCAACGTAGACGGCCTGCCGCAGTACAAAAACCCGGAATTCCTCAAGATCGCCGACAGGATCCAAGCCCTGGCCAAGTCCTTCAACCTGAACTTCCGTAACGTCGATAACCGCGTGTATGAAATTTCCCTGGAAGGCAGCGGTGACGAAGTGGTGGGCGTGCATGCCCACGCCGATGTGGTCCCGGTGACGCCGGAAAACTGGGTGCTGAAGGATGGCACCAGGCTGGACCCGTTCAAGGTCACGCTGATTGGCGACCGCATGTATGGTCGCGGCACCGAGGATGACAAGAACGCCATCGTCGTGGCGATGTACGCCATGAAGGTGATCAAGGAAGAAAAGCTGCCGCTGGCGCGCACGTTCAAGCTGCTGGTGGACACCACCGAAGAAACCTCCGGTGACGCCATTCCCTACTATTTCGAACGCAATCCTGTGCCGAACTACAACCTGGCGCTCGATGGCGGTTACCCGGTGGTGATCGCCGAAAAAGGCTCGGGCACCGTCATGGCCACTTTCCCGGTGCGCAAGGGTGAAGGCACCGGCGCGGAAATTATCGCAATGACCGGCGGCAAGGCCACCAACCAGATTCCATCGGTCTCGGTCGCCACGCTGGTCAGCGATAACCCGGCTGAACTGGCGGCCAGCCTGCAGCAGGCCGGTAATGACTATGCCAGGCGCAATGGCGGCAATTTCCAGGTGAGCGCCCAGGTTGACGGCAAGAACGTCAAACTGACCGTCACCGGCGTGTCGGCCCATTCTTCGGAACCCGAATCCGGGGTCAACCCGGTGGCACGTATGCTGGAATTGATCCACAGCGTCGATGGCAAGATCGCCCTCAAGCACAACCACATCACGGATGCTGCGCAGTACGCGGCGGACAACTGGGGCCTGGATTACCTGGGTGGCAAATTGGGCGTGGACTATGCCGATGACTTCATGGGGCCGCTGACCACCTCACCGACCTTTGTCGGCCTGGATGACAAAGCCTTCCAGCTGGCAGTCAACCTGCGTGCGCCAAAGGGTAAAGCCCCGGAGGCACTCAAGGCACAGATCGAGCAGAAACTGAACGCCTGGAACACGCAAGCCAAAGTCAACGTCAACTTCACCTATTCGCTGGACAAGCCGATGTACCGCAACCCCGAAGGCGAGTGGGTAAAAGCCCTGCTGGCGGTGGCCACGGAAAACCTGGGCATGCAGCACAAGTTCGGCACATCCGCCGGCGCCACGTCCGTGCACGACCTGCCCAACGGCGTGCAATTCGGCCTGGCCCGCCCGGAAGAGAAGTACACCGGCCACACCGACGGTGAGTTCAAGACTGTCGAGCAGTTCCTGCTGGACCTGCAGATTGTGACCGAAATGATGGGACGCGTCGGCCAGTTGCCCAAGCTCTGATCCATTCTCGAGCCCGCCGCAACGGCGGGCTCTTCACGCCTGCAACATCAACATATCCTCAAAGAACCCACCGACCGGTTCAGTGGGATGGCACAGCTGGATCTCCAGCACCCAGGCCATTTCACTCGGCGGGATGTCCAGTTCCGCCAACTGTTTGCTCTCGAACAACGCATGGGGAAAATCCGCCAGGCGATGCCCTGCCAGATTGCGTGCCAGCCGCCAGCCCTTGGCCACGGCGCTCTGTTCGGCGAAGTCGTAGAGTTCGCGCCCGGTCAGACCGCGCAGCCAGGCCTGGCGGGTTTCATCGAACACCTGGTGCAGTGCGGTGGTGCAGGCCAGGTGCAGGGGCGAGTCGCCGAAGACAAACGTGTCGCCATAGTCGCCTTCGTAGCCGTCCCACACCGGGCCAAGGTCGACCACCACGATATCGCTGGCGCGCAGCCTGCGCTGGCGATCGATACCCTCACGGGGCGGGCGCACCGTGTCGGCGCCAAACCGGATGTAGGTGGGGTGCCAAGTGTGCGACGCGCCCATGGCCTGCAATTGCCCGGCGGCCATTTCCAGCGCCTGGCCGGTGGTCATGCCGACTTTCAAGCGGCTGACGATAGCTGCCAGGGCGCGTATGGATTTCTCACGCGCCGCCAGCATGCCGTCCAGGGAATAACGCGGGCCGACTTTTTCCCAGATCGGGTCGAACGCCGGCGGTGCCGTTTCCGCGCTTGACCGACCACTGGCGACAAACGCCTCCGCGACAAACCGATGGCTCGGCAGACCCGCCTCCAGGCACTGGGTTCGCACCTGGCTGAGCATGGCGCCGTTCCCGCAGGCATAGACCTGGGCCACCTCCCAGCGATGACCATGACTCAATGCAACCTCCTGCACCCTGCCCTCCGATGAGCGCACGGGATGCCAGCGAAACCGTGGATGTTCGAGCACTGCTTGATCCAGGAAGGCGCTGTCGTAGAAGTCCGCCGAGTGCGCGCCGCCCCAATACAACGTCACCTCGAGATCACGTTTGAGGGCGGTCAGCAGGATCGGCTTGATGCCGGCGTAACCGGTGCCCGTGGCGAACAGCACCACGGCCTCGGCGGCATCGTCCTGCCAGGTACAGGCACCGAACGGACCTTCCAGTTGCAGGCGGTCGCCCACGGCCAGGCCATCCAGGATGCCTTCGGAAAAGTACCCGCCGCTTACCCGACGAATCTGCAAAACCAAGCGCCCACCGTCCTCGGCAGGCAGGTTGGCAATCGAGAAACTGCGCGTATCGCCGTGTTCCAGGCAGAGCTTGAGGTACTGCCCTGGCCGCACTGCCACAGGTGCGTCGGGCAACAACACCAACTCGATAACAGCAGGGCCGATTGCCTGCTTGCTGAGTACGTGTGCGTCAAACACCAGCGCCGGCGTATCCAATGACCAACCGGGAATTTCCAGGCGCATGTCGGTGCAGGCACGGCTCTGGCACAACAGCATTTCATTGGCGGCCAGGGGGTAACAAGGCGCGGGCGCGTCCGGGGCCAGGCGCTTGGCCTGGTACTCGCCTTGGGTGACCACCACCTTGCACGAACCGCACGCACCACGGCGGCAGGAGAACGGCACGGCCAGGCCGCTGGCAAGCATGGCGTCAAGCAACAGCTCGTCGCCGGCCTCAAAGCTTTTGCCCGAGGGGGACAGTTCGATGACATGCCGCATAGCTGAGGACCCGAGAATGAGTGAAGCCTGATTGTTACGCTAGACTAGGCCCATTAGAACCTCCAGTTTTGGATACTTCAGATGGTCCAGATGCGTAAATGGCGCCCCTTACTCAAGCTCGACGCCGACTCGCCCCATGCCTCCTACCGCAAGATAGCCGAGGGCCTGGTGACCGCGATTGTCGAGGGGCGCCTGCCGCCCGGCACCTTGCTGCCAGGGACGCGGGAAATGGCGCAGTTGCTCGACGTCAACCGCAAGACGGTCATCCTGGCCTACGAAGAAGCCTTGACCAAAGGCTGGCTGATCAGCGAGCCGCGTCGCGGCACCTTCGTCAATGCCCAACTGACGCCCAAGCAACTGCCCGGTCATGCCCTGCAGTCCTTCGCGCCGCCCATTCTGGCGCAGCCGGTGGTGCCGTATTTCGCCCACAACGCGCAGGTCACCGCGCTGCAGCATCGGCATGACGCGCTGTTTTTCGACAACGGCACCAGCGACCACCGCCTGCTGCCGCAAGCGGTGCTGCATCGTTACTACCGCAACGCCCTGCGCAACAGCTTTGCCTCCAACACCGTACGCTACGGCAGCGAAGGCACCGGCTATCACTTGCGCTGCGCCCTTGCCGAGATGCTGCGCAGCAATCGCGGGCTGGCCGTCAACGCCGACAATATCTGCCTGACCCAGGGCACGCAGATGTCGCTGTACCTGAGTGCCAGTTTGCTGATCAAACCGGGCGACGTGGTACTGGTGGAGCGCTTGAGTTACCCGCCGGCGTGGGAGATTTTTCGTCAGTTGGGCGCGCACCTGGTCACGGTGGACATGGACGAAGAAGGTTGCCGTACCGACCAGATCGACCGTTTATGCCGGCAGCACAAGGTGCGCATGATCTACGTCACGCCGCATCATCAGTTCCCTACCACCGTCAGCCTGCACGCCGCGCGGCGCCAACAGCTGTTGACGCTCGCTGCATTGAACGACTTCTGCATCATCGAGGAAGACTACGACCACGAATTCCACTTTAACGGTCGCCCCTACCTGCCGCTTGCCAGTGACCGTTCCCAGCGCCACGTGATCTATATCGGCTCGCTATCCAAAGCCTTGGGCTCGACGTTTCGCTGCAGCTATATCGTGGCGCCCGCCGAGGTGGTTGAAGCCCTGCACCGCAATGCGGCGCTGATGCTGGGGGACGCCGACGCCGTCGCTCAGAAAATGCTGGCCGACCTGATCAATGAGGGTGAACTGAAAAAGCACCTGCGCCGCGTGTCGAAAGAATATCGAGGGCGCCGGGAGACGTTGCAAACCTGTCTGCACGAGTCGCTGGGCGATCGTATCCAGGTGCGCGAGCCCGAGGGCGGCCTGGCGTTGTGGGTGCGTTTCGAGGATGAGATCGACGTGGATCGAATGGTAAAAACAGCCCTGGGCCACGGACTGGTGGTGCGCAGCGGCCGGCAGTTCTCGCCGACGGGCCAGCCGGAGAATGCGCTGCGCTTGGGCTTTGCGTCGCTCAATCAGGCAGAAATCCGTCAGGCTACGTTGCGGCTGGCTCAAGCGGTGAATGCTCTTTAACACCATTGAACGTTCCCACGCTCTGCGTGGGAATGCCGCCCTGGACGCTCCGCGTCCTGCTTTCAGCGCAAAATACGGCAGGTGCGCAAGGTGACGCGGAGCGTCACGGGATGCATGCCCACGCAGAGCGTGGGAACGATCAATACGATCAGCGCTGTTATATAAATCGCAGACAAAAAAAAGCCACTCGTTTGAGTGGCTTTTTCTTTGAATTGGAGCGGGAAACGAGACTCGAACTCGCGACCCCGACCTTGGCAAGGTCGTGCTCTACCAACTGAGCTATTCCCGCAAATGGCGTCCCCTAGGGGACTCGAACCCCTGTTACCGCCGTGAAAGGGCGGTGTCCTAGGCCACTAGACGAAGGGGACACGCTACTGAAACACATGGTGTGTATTCCAGTGCCCAGAGGCCTCATCCGAAGATGGGGTCCTGGTTTCACTCAATGCCGCCCGAAGGCCACACTGCTTGTAAATTGGAGCGGGAAACGAGACTCGAACTCGCGACCCCGACCTTGGCAAGGTCGTGCTCTACCAACTGAGCTATTCCCGCATATGGCGTCCCCTAGGGGACTCGAACCCCTGTTACCGCCGTGAAAGGGCGGTGTCCTAGGCCACTAGACGAAGGGGACACACGTACAACATTCACTCCCTACCGCGTTTCGCTGTGTGCTTTACGCTGTAAGTGGCGCGCATTCTATGGATGGATTCATAGGTCGTCAACCCCCAAGGATAAATTTATTTAAATCAATGACTTCGCCCCGGTTTACCGGCCCGCCCGGGCATTCTGGCCGCCCAAGCCCTGGCGCCTATATTCTGGCGCTCGACAAGGCGCTATAGTTGGACCAGGCAAATGATGGCAATGTGCAGTCACGCCAGGAACACTTACCTATATAGAAGAAACAACCTGGGCAACTGGTCGAACAGTCCTATCCGCCGGATAGCTCAGTCACTACACTCCACAGCAAACCCCATAAAGAGGTCACACCGGTGACACCACTCATGATCACCCTGCTGGTTATAGCCGGGATCGCAATACTGATCGCCATTGGCTACATGAACCATGTGGTGGAAAACAATAAGCTGGAAAAGCAGCGTACCGAAATCGAGCTCAATGATCGGCTGCGTCGCTGTGGTGAAATCACCGAGACCTTTCCTGGCCAATTGATGACCCCGGCGCTCAAGCTGTTGCTGACCCGCCTGGAACTCAACGTCAACCAGCGCCTGCTGAACCTCAACAAATCCAGCGGCCCGCTCAAGGCACGGATCGCTGAGCTCAACGCACTGATCGCTCAGGGCGAATCGATTCCGGTGGCCAATCCGCCCGCGCCGATCCAGACCGAAGCCAAGGCCAAGGATGTGCGCTTTTTGCTCGAAGCGTTGCACGGCCAAGTCACCCGCGCGGCCCAGGACGGTTTCCTGCCGGCCAACGAAGCGAAGCACTGGATCAAGGAAGTCCGCCATATCCTGGTGCTGCTGCACATCGAGTTCTTCAACAACCTCGGTCAGCATGCCCTGCAGCAAGGGCAACCGGGCCAGGCGCGCCTGGCGTTCGAGCGCGGCGTGCAGTACCTGCGCAAACAACCGGAACCGGGGCTGTACAGCGCACAGCTGAAAACCCTGGAGTCGCAATTGGCCCGCGCCAACTCCACGGTGTTGACCAACAGCCAGCCAGTCGAAGACGAAGTCAACGAACTGACCGAAGGCCTGAAAGTCGTCGACGCCGATGCCGAGTGGAAAAAGAAAGCCATCTACGATTGATAGCCTTCTGGCTATGTGGCGACATCCGGTCGCCACGTGCCATCAAAATGCACCTATCCCCCCGCCCCCGACTAGGGTAAAAAAGTGCCCCTCACTCCGTGAAGTTAGAGGCCTGCTATGCCTGTCGCCGTGATTGATGGACAACCGCTGCACTATATCGACCAGGGCACAGGCCCGGTCGTCCTGTTGGGTTCGAGCTACCTGTGGGACCGCAACATGTGGCCATCGCAGATCGACGCACTGTCGCAGCAATACCGTGTAATCGTCCCTGAACTGTGGGGTCATGGCGAGTCGGGCACGCTGCCCGCAGACACCCGCTCCCTTGACGACCTGGCACATCAGCACCTGGCGCTGCTGGACCAGCTGAATATCGCGCAGGTCAACCTGGTCGGTCTGTCGGTCGGCGGCATGTGGGGCGCCCGTCTCGCCTTGCTGGCACCTGAGCGCCTCAACAGCCTGGTGCTGATGGACACCGACCTCGGCGCCGAGCCGCACGCCACGCGCGAGTATTACTTCTCGCTGTTCAAGATGATTGAAGACGCCGGCGCCATTCCTGAACCGTTGCTGGACGTGATCGCGCCGATCTTCTTCCGGCCGCAAATCGACCGCGAATCAGCGCTGTATCAGGACTTTCGTCAGTCACTGCAGGATTTTTCCCGGGAACGCCTGCTGGACAGCGTGGTGCCCCTGGGTCGCTTGATCTTCAGTCGCGAAGACATCCTCGATCAGCTGCCTCGCCTGGACTGCGACACCACCCTGGTCATGTGCGGCGAACAGGACAAGCCCCGCCCACCCGCAGAAGCCGAGGAAATGGCCAATCTGATCGGCTGTGCCCTGACCTTGATTCCCGACGCCGGGCATATCTCCAGCCGGGAGAATCCGGAGTTCGTCAATGAAGCGCTACTGACGTTCCTTGCCAACAACGCCTGATCCCGTTCGCCACTGGTCGCGGCGCTCCGGCTGCGATCAGAGGCGGAAGTGCCCCACCATGCCCTTGAGTTCCGCGCCCAGTTGCGCCAGCTGGATGCTCGACGCGGCGTTGCCTTGCATGCTCAACGCCGATTGATCGGCACTCGCGCGGATGCTGGTGACGCTGCGGTTGATCTCTTCGGCCACCGAGCTCTGCTCCTCGGCCGCGGCGGCAATCTGCTGGTTCATCTGCTGGATCAATGACACCGCTGCGGCAATGCTGCCCAGGGCGCTTTCGGTTTCCAACGCATCACTGACGGCCAGTTTAACCAACTCGCCACTGTGCTGAATCTGCTGCACCGACGACTGCGCCGCGCTGCGCAAGGTGCTGACCAGGCGTTCGATTTCCTCGGTCGATTGCTGGGTACGCTTGGCCAGGGCCCGCACCTCGTCGGCGACCACCGCAAAGCCGCGCCCTTGCTCGCCTGCGCGGGCCGCTTCAATCGCAGCGTTCAGGGCGAGCAGGTTGGTTTGCTCGGCGACGCTCTTGATCACACTCAACACCGCACCGATGTTCTGGATCTCCGCGCTGAGGCTCTCGATGCTGGCACTGGCACTGTTGCTGGAGGTGGCCAGCAGTTCGATGCGCTGCAAGCTCGAGCGCACCACCTGCTGGCCACTGTCGACCTTGTCATCCGCCGTCTGCGCAGCTTGCGCGGCCTCTTCGGCGTTACGCGCCACGTCATGCACCGTGGCGGTCATCTGGTTCATCGCCGTGGCCACCTGCTCGGTTTCCTCCTTCTGGCTGCTGACCTCGATGTTGGTCTGCTCGGTCACGCTGGACAACGAATGCGCCGAGTTGGCCAGTTGCTCGATCCCCGCCTGCAACCCGCTGACCATATGGCTCAAGCCGTTGCCCATCTGCTGCATCGCCTGCATCAGCTGGCCGATTTCATCGCGGCGATTGACCTCCATGCGCCCAGTCAGGTCACCGGAGGCAATCTGCTGGGCCACGGCGATTACCCTGCGCAGCGGCGCCACGATCATGCGGGTAATCCCCCATGCCGCCATCAGCCCCACCAGCAACGCCAGGGCGGATGACCCGATGATGAGCAGCGCGCTGCTGGCCAGTTGCGCCTGCATCGACTGGTCTTCGGCGTCATAGGCCTGGTTGACCCGGCTGACCACCTGATCGGCGCGATCATGCAATTGTTTGTAAACCACTTTTTCCTGCGCCAGCAGGCCGGTGTATTCGCCAAGCTTTTCGCTGAACGAGGCGATATGCCCGGACACTTCATTCAGCACGGTCTGGTAACCGGAGTCCTTGACCGAGGTTTTCAGTTGCTCGGCCTGGGCCAGCGCCTGGTCAGCCTGTTCGATCCTGCCCTGCTCGGCCTCGTCCGCGTCGGCCTTGCGGCTCTGATCCAGGCGCAGCCGCGCTTCGTTCATCGCCTGCAACATCAACCGCGACACCTGGCTCACCTGCCCCGCCTGCTCGATAAATTCGGCGCCGTCCTTGCCCTGGCTTTCCTTCAGGGCATAGGCGCCGTCGTCCGCCAGGCCGGCCTGCAACACATCGAGATTATTGGCCACGCTGGACACCGACCAACTGGCCATTTCCAGGGCCAAGTCCTTGGTCTGGGTCAGTTCGACAAACTCGTCGAACGCCTTGCGGTAGGCGACCAGGGCTTGCTCCACCTCGGTCATGACCGGCACGTTGGCGGCGGACTGGCCCTTGAGGCTGACCGCCAGCGCAGTCAGCGCGTCGACACGTTCATGCAGGGCATCCACCGCCTTGGGGTCGGCGTGCAAGGCGTAATCCTGTTCGATCAGGCGCACCTTGAGCAGGTCGCTGTTGAGCGAAGACATCCGCTTGAGGCCCTCGAAGCGCTGACCCACGGTTTGCAGGGACCCTACGCCGATGGCCGCGACCAGTGCCGTCAGCAGCAGCACCAGGGTGAACCCCAAGCCCAGTTTTTTCGCCATACCGAGGTTGGCAAAACGTCGTTGCGTGCCCGAAATCATTGCACTTGAGTCCTCTCGCAATGGCAGATGCCATAAACCCGCCTGACCAGCAGCGAGATTGGCAACCACGGGGCACTGAGCACAAGTCATTGGCGCCACAATAATGGCAAAAAGCTACACGCCCGTCGTTTTCAGAATGGTCGAGGTCGATCTGGCGGGCCCCAGGGCACGGAACAGCGCCAATGCTCGCTGATCCGCCGCATAGGCCACGTTGATGCGCAGCCACTCGCTGCATTCACCCTTCGGGTTGAACAACGTTCCCGGTGCCAACAACACACCCAGCCTGCGGGCACACGCCTGCACGCGCGAAGGGCTTTGCGCGCCAGGTCGCGCCCACAGGAACATGCCGCCGGCAGGTACCGCAAACACTTGCCATTCTTCATCCTCCAGCACCTGCAGGGTGGCGGCCATTTGCGTATTCAGACGCTTGCGCAGGCGCTGCACCCACTTGCGGTAGGTACCGTTGGCCAGCAAGGTCGCCACCATGGCCTCGGCAAACCGCGAAGTGCCAATGCCCGTCAGGGTCTTGAGATGAGCCAGTTGCGCGATGATCGCCGCACCGGCGCTCAGGTAGCCCACGCGCAGGGCACTGCTCAGCGTCTTGGAAAAACTGGAGACATAGATGACACGATCTTCATGGGGCAACGCCGCCAACCGCGTGCAGCTGGCATGTTGCAGGTCGCCGTAGACGTCTTCTTCGATGATCAGGAAATCGCGGCTGCGGGCCAGCGCCAGCAAACGTTCGGCCACCGCGTGGCACAGGCTGGTGCCGGTAGGGTTGTGATAAAGGCTGTTGATGAACAGGCACTTGGGGCGATGGCATTGCAGGTGTGCCTCAAGCGCTGCGATGTCCGGGCCGCTGCGCGTGCGCGGCACTTCGAGCAAGGTGACCCCGTGAAACGCCAGTTGCCGATAGAGGTTGCCGTAGCCAGGGGTCTCGACCACCACCGTATCGCCCGCCTTGAGCAACGTCCGTATCAGCAGGTCCAGGGCGTGGCTGGCGCCGTGGGTCGTCAGGATGCACTCCAGGCTGCTGGGCACGTGGATCCGGGTCAGGCGCTTGAGCAATTGTTCACGCAGGGCCGGCAATCCCAGGGGTGTGCTGTAGTTGAACAGCCCGGCGGTGTCGGTACGGCTGACTTCGCGGATAGCGTAGTTGATGTCATCGCTCTCGCGCCAGGCGTCCGGTAGCCAGCCGCAGCCGAGCTTAAGCTCGCCCAAAGGGCCATCGGTAAAGCTGCCCCATCCCAGTTCGGCGCCTTCGTGCCACGGGTTTTCCTGAACGACCGCGGGTTGCGCGACCACGAACCCGGCACCGTTTTTCGAGGCCAGCAGCCCCTGGGCCGCCATCCGCTCGAAGGCTTCGATCACGCTGGACTGGCTCAGCAGGTTGTCGAGGGCCAATTGCCGGACGGACGGTAAGCGTGTGCCGGGGCTCACCCCATTGTTGCGAATCCATCCCGCGACTGCGCTGATGATTTGCTGCACCACCGGTACTGGGGCTTGTCGATCAATCCCTAAATCCATGAGCCACTCACTTCAACTGTTTGTTATTCAACCCAAACAGTTAAGCACAGAAGCTCAAGAAAGCTCGTCCTAGATAGTTATTAAATCATTGATTTTATTAGATTTTTTACCTAATGATACACATTCAATCACGGCTTTTTGCCAGCTATGGAAACACCCCACGCCACCCCAGCACTTTTCGAACAGGTTGCAGTGTGAAGTCCTAAATCGCCGTGGCACCGCCGTCCACCGCCAGGGCCTGGCCGGTGGTGAAGGCCGCACCATCGCTGCACAGATACAACACGGCGCTGGCGATTTCCTCGACCTTGCCAATGCGCCCGACCGGGTGCATCGCCGCCGCAAAGTCGGCCTTGCGCGGGTCGGCTTCGTAGGCGCGTCGGAACATGTCAGTGTCGATCACCGCCGGGCACACGGCATTGACGCGGATTTTCTTTTTCGCGTACTCAATGGCTGCCGACTTCGTCAGGCCGATCACCGCATGCTTGGACGCCGCATAGATGCTCATCTTCGGCGCCGCCCCCAAACCCGCTACCGACGCCGTGTTGACGATGGCGCCCCCGCCCTGGGCCAGCAACAGCGGCAGTTGATGTTTCATGCACAGCCACACGCCTTTGACGTTGACCCCCATGATGGCATCGAACTCATCCAGCGTACCGTCGGCCAACTTGCCCTTCTCGATCTCGATCCCGGCATTGTTGAAGGCATAGTCCAGGCGGCCATAGGCGGCAACGGTCTGCGCCATCAATTGCTGCACATCCGCTTCCAGGGTGACGTTGCAGCGCACAAACAACGCCTGGCCACCGGCTTGCTGAATCAGCGCCACAGTGCCCTCGCCGCCCGCCACATCAAGGTCGGCCACCACCACTTTCAAGCCTTCGGCGGCAAACGCCAGCGCGCTGGCGCGCCCAATACCGGCGGCAGCGCCGGTCACCAGGGCGACCTGGCCGGAAAATGTCATGCTCATGGGGAATGTCCTGTGGGATTGATAACCGTGGAGCGAGTCTAGCCAACGATGGGAGCGGCGCGTCAGCACTATCAGAAGCCCGGTGGGTGCTGCATGAGTCCTGGTGATAAGGCCATACGGCCGAGTATCAACCCTGTCTATCGGCAAGCATTCGCGTGGCTCGAACAACCTTGCTCGCGGGCCGTTACTTGTCTATGACTGGTACTTCATTTCTAAAGAGTTGCCGCCATGACTGCCCAGACCAACCGCCAGTTCCTGCTTGCCAAACGCCCGGTCGGAGCGGCCACGCGGGACACCTTCACCTATCAGGAAGTCCCGGTGGGCACACCCCGGGACGGGCAGATACTGGTGCACAACGAGTACCTGTCCCTCGACCCCGCCATGCGCGGCTGGATGAATGAGGGCAAGTCCTACATCGCGCCGGTGGGCCTTGGCGACGTCATGCGCGCCTTGGGCGTGGGCAAGGTGATTGCCTCCAACCACCCGGACTTTGCGGTCGGCGACTACGTCAACGGCGCCTTGGGCGTACAGGATTACTTCCTCGGCGAGCCACGCGGCTTCTACAAGGTCGATCCGAAACTCGCGCCGCTGCCCCGCTACCTGTCCGCGCTGGGCATGACCGGCATGACCGCCTACTTCGCGCTGCTGGACACCGGCGCGCCCAAGCCAGGGGAGACCGTGGTGATTTCCGGCGCCGCCGGTGCGGTCGGCAGCATTGCCGGACAGATCGCCAAACTCAAGGGCTGCCGCGTGGTGGGCATCGCCGGAGGCGCCGACAAGTGCAAGTTCCTGGTGGACGAACTGGGCTTTGATGCGGCCATCGACTACAAACACGAAGACGTACCCGCCGCCCTCAAGCGCGAGTGCCCCAAGGGCGTGGATGTCTATTTCGATAATGTTGGCGGCGAGATTCTCGACGCAGTGCTCAGTCGCCTGGCGCTGAAAGCGCGAGTGGTGATTTGCGGCGCCATCAGCCAGTACAACAACAAAGAAGCCGTCAAAGGCCCCGCCAACTACTTGTCATTACTGGTCAACCGCGCACGGATGGAAGGCTTTGTGGTGATGGATCACGCGGCGAACTTTGCCGCCGCCGGGCAGGAAATGGCCGGCTGGATGGCCCAGGGCAAGCTCAAGAGCAAAGAGGATATCGTTGAAGGTTTGGAAACGTTCCCGGAAACGCTGATGAAACTGTTCAACGGCGAGAACTTTGGCAAATTGGTGCTGAAGGTCAGCTGACACACGCCATTTACAACGGTGGGAGGTGGCTGGCCCCAATGCCAGTCAAGGCTTTTTGTAGGAGCGAGCTTGCTCGCGAAAAACTCACAGGCACCGCGTTTATTCAGGAAGCACGCGTTATCGTTGACGTTTTTCGCGAGCAAGCTCGCTCCTACACAACGCAGCCGCGCCCACCCGTAACCACGATGCGAAGCGAGCCGCTCTTGATCTGCTTTTGATCTTAGGCGCCCCGTTAAACCACGCTGGCCGAACGCAGGCTTGAATCCGTGGGTAACCCGGCAGGACGCCGGGTTAGCCGCACTGGGCCAGGGATGGCCCATTGCGGCGGCCCACGGATTCAAGCCGGAGAGAGGGCACACCGAGCCTAGGCGAGGTGCCGAGTGGTGGGGCAAGAGCGTTTTGCTTACTTTTGCGCTTTTCAAAAGTGAGCCGCCGTCAGGGCGGAACCCTAAGCAGCCGTGACCTGAATAACGGATATGTACTCGGTCTGATCCAAAATACTAGCCAATCCTGAGGCCGCCATCGGGGGCAAGTCGAATCGTCGCACCGCCCCTCCCACATTGAATCGTGGAGCACCAGTAAGATAGCTACAGGCTGCCGGACCAAGACAGGAGGCAATCCCCCTGCCACATTTCAGTGCCCGGCTGGGGTCAGGCGATTTCAGCAACGACCGCCGCCAACGCCTTAGCCGGATCGGCCGCCTGGCTGATCGGCCGGCCAATCACCAGATAATCCGAACCGGCATCCAGCGCCTGACGCGGCGTCAGAATACGACGCTGATCATCCTGGGCGCTGCCCGCCGGACGAATGCCTGGCGTGACCAGTTGCAACGACGGATGAGCCGTCTTGAGCGCCTGGGCTTCCAGCGCCGAACACACCAGGCCGTCCAGACCGGCTTTCTGCGCCAGGGCCGCCAGGCGCAGCACCTGCTCCTGCGGCTCGATATCCAGGCCGATACCGGCTAGGTCTTCGCGCTCCATACTGGTCAGCACAGTCACCCCGATCAACAGCGGTTTCGGCCCGCTGCGCTGCTCCAGCACTTCACGGCAGGCACTCATCATGCGCAAGCCACCGGAGCAGTGCACGTTGACCATCCACACGCCCATCTCGGCCGCAGCCTTGACCGCCATGGCGGTGGTATTGGGGATATCATGGAATTTCAGGTCGAGAAACACTTCGAAGCCCTTGTCACGCAGGGTGCCGACGATTTCCGCCGCGCAACTGGTGAACAGCTCCTTGCCGACCTTGACCCGGCAAAGCGCGGGGTCCAACTGGTCAGCCAGCTTCAGTGCGGCGTCACGGGTGGGGTAGTCCAGGGCGACGATGATAGGAGTCTGGCAGACGGACATTGGAATGGGCTCTCAGGCAAGTCGAAATCGGCGCGGATTGTAGCGCAAGCGGCGCCGTTGCGGGATCCGATGATCGGTAAATACTGATTCTGCGTGGATTGGCCCAGGTTTGCGGCCATTGTTTCAAAGTCGATACATTCACGACATGCCCCCAACATGCCCCACCGCTAGCCTCGCCGCATGACCGACCGTCCAGCACTTCCAGCCATGGGGCTGGGCGCCTATGCTGACCGTAACAATCAGGCAGATGATCGCACTATGCATACTCCTTCCGTCCCGGTAAACGATGCGCACACAGGCGCGGTGATCGCCGACGACAAGCGCTGGAACACTCGCGCGCTGATCGTCGATGACGATGTGCCGATTCGTGAATTGCTGATCGATTACCTGGCGCGCTTCAATATTCTCGCCACGGGTGTGACCGACGGCGCAGCGATGCGCCAGGCCATGCAAGGCGAAACCTTCGATGTGGTGGTGCTCGACCTGATGCTGCCCGGCGAAGACGGCCTTACCCTGTGCCGCTGGCTGCGGGCTGAATCGGACATTCCGATTCTGATGCTCACCGCCCGCTGCGAACCGACCGACCGGATCATCGGCCTGGAGCTGGGCGCCGACGACTATATGTCCAAACCGTTCGAACCGCGCGAACTGGTGGCCCGTATCCAGACCATCCTGCGCCGGGTGCGCGATGATCGTACCGAGCAGCGCGCCAATATTCGCTTCGACAACTGGCGGCTCAACAGCGTGTTGCGCCAACTGGTGGCCGACAACGGCCTGGTGGTGCCACTGTCCAACGCCGAATTCCGCCTGCTGTGGGTGTTCATCGAACGCCCGCGCCGCGTATTGAGCCGCGAGCAATTGCTGGATGCCGCGCGCGGCCGGTCGATCGAAGCCTTTGACCGCAGCATCGACCTGCTGGTCTCGCGCCTGCGCCAGAAACTGGGAGACGACCCCAAGGCCCCGCAACTGATCAAGACCGTACGCGGCGAAGGCTACCTGTTCGACGCGCGGGATATCGGTTGATGCGCGCCACCTTCAATACGTTGTTCGGGCGGCTGTTCGGCGTGCTGCTGGTGGCCATCGTGCTCGCGCATCTGCTGGCGTTTTTCTGGTTCCATCATTACGGCCCACCACCGCCACCGCCGCAGGACACCTTCGTCGAGCAGCCGGATGGCTCGATGAAGCCGCTGGTCAAGCCTCACCGTCCCTGGTTCGGTGGCCCGGTGGTGCCGCTGACGTTTCAATTCATCTCGCTGATCATCGCCGCGTGGTACGGCGCCAAGCTGCTGAGCCGGCCGATCCAGCGCCTGAGCGCGGCGGCCGAGCGTTTGAGTCTTGACCTCGACAGCCCGCCCCTCGAAGAATCCGGGCCCCGCGAAGCGCGCCAGGCCGCATCGACCTTCAACCTGATGCAAAGGCGCATCCGCGAACAGGTCAGCCAGCGCGCGCGCATGCTCGGGGCGGTCTCCCATGACCTGCGCACGCCGCTGTCGCGGCTCAAGCTGCGCCTGGAACAGATCGAAGATACCCGGCTGCAAGGTCAGATGCGCCAGGACCTGGACGACATGATCGGCATGCTCGACGCCACCTTGAGCTACCTGCATGAACAGCGCACCAGCGAGACCCGACACTGGCTCGACGTGCAGGCGCTGGTGGAATCGCTGAGCGAAAACGCCCAGGACCAAGGCAGCGATGTGCACGTGGGCGGCACCTGCGCGCCCTTGCAGGTGCAGCCCATGGCATTGCGTTCGTGCCTCAACAACCTGATCGACAATGCCCTGCGCTATGCAGGTTCAGCCCGTGTAGAACTGGCGGACAGCCGCGGGGCGCTGGTGATCCGGGTGATTGACCATGGCCCCGGCATCGCCCCCGACAAGCGCGAAGCGGTGTTCGAACCGTTCTTTCGCCTGGAGGGCTCGCGCAACCGTAATTCCGGCGGCGTCGGCCTGGGCATGACGATCGCCAGGGAAGCGGTCGAGCGCCTCGGCGGCCACCTGAGCCTGGAAGACACGCCAGGCGGCGGATTGACCGCAGTGATGTGGCTGCCCAGGGCTTAAAGCGGCTTGTCTTCGCGCCGCGCCTGGGCCTGGGTCGCGCTCCAGTCCGTCAACAGGCTGTAGGCCACCGCGAGCAAGGTCGGGCCGATAAACAGGCCGATGAAACCGAACGCGATCAAGCCGCCGAACACGCCCAGCAACACGATCACCAGCGGCAGGTTGCCGCCACGGCTGATCAGGTATGGCTTGAGCACGTTGTCGACACCGCTGATGATGAAGGTGCCCCATACGCCTAGGAACACCGCGTAGGTGTAGTCGCCCTTCCACGCCAGCCAGGCCGTGGCCGGGATCCACACCAGCGGCGGGCCCATGGGAATCAGGCTGAGCAGGAACGTCACGCCGCCCAGCAGCAACGCACCGGGCACCCCGGCGATCAGGAAACCGATCAGCGCCAGCACCGCCTGGGCCGCAGCCGTGCCGATCACGCCGTTGACCACCCGTTGCACCGTACCGGCCACCAGTTCGATGTAATAACTGGCACGGTCGCCGATCAGGCGTTCAAGCAGCCGATGCACGAACATCGCCAGGCGCGGCCCGTCGCGGTAGAAAAAGAACACAAAAACCAGGCTCAAGGTCAGTTCGAGGATACCGCCGCCAATCTGCGCACTGCGCGCCAGCAACCAGTTGCCGACCTGGCCGAGGTACGGCTTGATGCTGAGCATCAGCGCCGCGCCCTGTTGGTCGATGCTGTCCCATGTCGCCACCAGCCGCTCGCCGATAACCGGGATCGAGCCCAGCCAGGCGGGCGCATCGGGCAGGCCGTCGACCTGGATATCCTTGATCAGCACGACGGCATCGCGCACATGGTCCGCCAGGTTGAACCCCAGCCACACCAGCGGCAGCGCTACCAGCAACATCCAGCCCAGCGTCAGGATACCGGCCGCCAGCGATTCGCGACCGCCCAGCCCGCGTGTCAGCAGTACCATCAGCGGCCAGCTCGCGAATGCCAGCACCGCGCCCCAGAACAGCGCCGACCAGAACGGCGCCATGACCCAGAAGCTGGCACCAAACAGCACCAGCAGCAGGATTTGCACCAGCAGGCGATCGTTATTGAGCATGGGGTATCTCGAAAAGAGTCGGTAGAAGAGAGCTTAGGCGAACGGCGCGGGTCCGTTCGCCCAGTGACGTTAGCGTATCAGACGCACGTGCAGGCCCTCGGCGTCACCCGGACTGTTTTCCAGGCGTGCGGCGCGCACACCGTTGTCGATCAGCCCCTGGCGCCAGGCTTCGGCATTGGGACCGGACAGGCTGACACGCAAGGTGGTGTCGAGGTTCAACCCCCTGGAGATCAACGTCAGCCACGTGTCATCAGGCTCGGCACCGAGGGTGGGGAAGTCCAGCTCACCGGTGCTTTTCAACTCACGCAACAACGTTGCCGAGGTGGGCAGAAGACTCCCCAGCGGCGTGCTGGCGTCCATCTGCTCGACATGCAGATAGGCGCGGCGATTGCCACGGGTGATGCCGTACAGCGCCACCAGCGTATTGTCCTGCGGAGCCGCCAGACGTAAAAGCAGGTATTCCTGCTGGCCGTCGGCCCCTACCAGCTTGGCATTGCCGAACACTTCGTTGGCCCACAGGCTGCTTTCGCCACAATCGCGGGCCTGGCACCAGAACAGCAGCTGCGCGCCCTTGGCCTGCAAGGCTTCGCGGGTGGCGGTAAAGGCGGCACTGGAGCTGTGTTCGGCAGGAAGTTCGTAGGTGATCGCGGTGGTTTGACCGCGTGCGGTGGCCTGGCCTTCGGAACGCAATTGGCCGCTGATCTTGCGGATCGCGCCCATGGGGTAGATGCGTTCGCGGTCTTCAGCGGGGCGATAGTCGACGATCTGCGCGTCCACCTGGCGGGCAATGGCCGGCAAGTCCTGGCTTCCCGGCACATCGGCGGCGAACACGAGCGGGCTGAAGCAGCACAGCCCAACGGCACGTAAACATCCTTTACCCAGGCTCATCGGATCACTGAGCCGTGGCCATGGAGGGTCGCAGCGGTTTGAAGATGGTGCATGGTTGACTCCCTTTCAATCCGCCCAGCCTCGGCAGTTGACCGCGTCAAGTCAAGGCGTGGAGAAGAACCGATTGAAACAGTCTGCAACAAGAACCGCACCGGGCTCGTCATTCAGGTGCAAATGATGACCACCCGGCAGCGTCGTAACGGTAAAGGGCAGCCGTGAAAGCAATTCGGGATGTTTCGCCACCATACCGTCAGCCGCCACCACCAACTGCGTAGGGCAACTCACTCGTCGTACGAAAGCCATGGCTTGTTCGTCGGTCAGGCGCATCGGTGATGCCAGGGTCAGGCGACTGTCGCTGCGCCAGGTATAGCCGCCCGGCACCGGCATCAAACCGCGCTGGGCCAGCAGTTCTGCGGCTTCGCGGCTGACCGCGACCACGCCATGCATGCGCGCCTCGACCGCCCGGTCCAGGCTGGCATACACCGGTTTGCGCTTGCCTTGCAGGCTCAGTTGCGCCTGCAAGGCCATGCCCAGCCGTTCGGCTGCGTTCTCGCCGCCGGCGGTCGGCGGGATCACGCCGTCGATCAATCCAAGATGCGTCACGCGCTCCGGTAACGCCCCGGCGAGCACCAGGGAGACGATGGCGCCCAGGGAATGGCCAAGTAATGCAAAACGTTGCCAGCCCAGTTGCTCGGCCACTTGCACTACATCGTGCACGTAATCCCACAAGGCATAACCGGCCCCCGCCGGACGATGGGCCGAGTGCCCGTGGCCGGCCATATCCAGCGCAACAATGCGTAAACCCTGGAGCTTGGGCGCCAGGCGCGCAAAGCTGTTGGCGTTGTCCAGCCAGCCATGCAGGGCAATGACCGGCAAACCGTCTTCAGGTCCAAATAGATGCGCGGCCAACTCGATATGCGGCAGGCTCAGGCGTACTTCTTCCACCGGCGTACTCATGCGCAGCTGCGCTCACGGGCCTGCCAGCGGGAAAACAGCTGTTTGATCAACATGGCGGTGTCCTGGGGTCGCTCGAGGGGGAACATATGGCCTCCGGGCATGGTGAGCATTTCACCCATGGGCAGGCGACCTACGCCGCTGGCATGATGGCGCATAACCACACGGCTTTGACGGCCGCGCACCACGGCCAGCGGTACTTTCAACTGGCGCACCTGGCCGGGGCTGGTGTGAGGCACGCCTCGATAGATGCTGATTTCAGTCGCCGGGTCAAAACGCAAGCGCAGGCGGTCGCCCATTTGCTGCAGGCCATGTTGCAGATACGCCTCAAAGCACTCGGGGTCGAAACTGCGAAACAGGGTCTTGCCGGCGAAGTAGGCACGCGCGGCGTCCAGGTCGCTGAATTCCTCGCGGCGGCCCAGGGTGCGTCCGGCCGGGGTCAGGCGGTCGATGAAGCCAAAGCGCTTGGCGGCGCGAATCACCCAGCGATCCGCGCGGGTCAGCACCGGCGAGTCCAGCATCACCACGCCACGGTACAGCTGCGGGCAGCGCATCGCGGCATGCAAATGCAACACTCCGCCCAGGGAATGGCCGACGCCCCATACCGGCTCCGGTTGCTGCTGCAGATGATGGATCAGTTCATCCACCAGGTTCTGCCAGTTGTCGTCCACCGGAAACCTGGGGTCATGGCCGTGCTGCGGCAGATGCGCCACTGCATACTCCGGGGCCAGGGCGTCGAACAATTTGCCGTAGGTGGCCGACGGAAAGCCATTGGCGTGGGCGAAAAATACAGGCTGCGACATACCGGCTCGCTCTACAGGAACAGACCTCGATTGTCCCCATGCCCGGCCCCTACGGCAATGACCGTAACCGCCAGGAATGATGACACTCACGCCATGCCTATCGCGCCGGTGGCTGCTCGCCCAGCGGCACCACGGCCACGGTCAGGCGCGAAACGCAACTGGCCTTGCCCTCGTCATTGGTCAGGCGGATGTCCCACACTTGGGTCGTGCGGCCAATGTGGATGGCCTTGGCCACCGCCGTTACTCGCCCGCTGCGCACGCCGCGCAGGTGATTGGCGTTGACCTCCAGGCCCACGCAATAGAATTTGCTGGCATCGACGCACAGGTAGGCCGCCATGGAGCCGACGCTTTCGGCCAGCACCACGGAGGCGCCGCCATGCAGCAGGCCGTAGGGCTGATGGGTACGGTGGTCGACCACCATGCTGGCGGTGAGGGATTGGTCGTCGAAGCTTTCGAAGCGAATGTCCAGCAATTCACCGATGGTGTTTTTCTGACTCGCATTGAGGTGTTCGATATTCGGTTGCGTGCGCCACAGGCTCATAGGGGTGTCCTTATTGGTTTTATTACGACCCTAATCCTGCCACAAAACAGCGCGCGCGCGCACAACCTGTCGATATCACCTACGGGTTTTTCACGCTGACCAGGCTCATCAGCCCGGCCAGCGGGAAATCCCCTTCCAATTCCGCCAGGCTGGCGGTGTGCATCGGTTCTGGCTGGCGCTGATGACCATGCTGCGCAACGCTGATCAGGCCACCCACCAATGGCTGATGGCTGACCAGCAGCACGTTGTCATCGCTGTCGAGTTTTTCCAGCACCTGCAACGGATTGCCCTCCGGCGTCAGCCACGGCACCGTGCGAATGTCCGGCTCAAAGCCCAGCGCCTCGCGCACCAGTTGCGCCGTCTGCTGCGCACGCACATAGGGGCTGGCGATAATGGCGCCGAGCGGCTGGCCGATCAGATGCGCAGCGCTGCGCAACACTTCGGCCTTGCCGTGCGCGGTCAGGTTGCGCTCGGGGTCGGTGCGAGCGTGTGCCTCGGCTTCACCGTGGCGCAGAATCCACAGCTTCATAGCTTGGGCTCTTCGTCACGCACCGGGTGCGGTGCCGGCGGCACGCTGTGAGCGGCTTCGCCTTCCGGTGCACGCGGGGTTGGCCAATCGGCAAACGGCCAGGGTTTTTGCTCGGTGTGGAAGCTGCCGAAGCGACCGATCTGCGCCAGGAACTGGCTGAGGCTGTCGCCGAAGTTCATCAGGCCCAGGTTCGGCGCGCCGTAGATCAGTCGGTAGATCAGTTGCACAATCACCAACGCGCCGAGCAGGAACTGCGCCACCTGCCACACCAGGGCAAACACCAGCATCCACAGGATGCGCAGCACAATGGACTCATACTTGGGGGCTGCTTTTGAATCGTTCATGCCGCGTTCCTCAGTTGAAACCGCTGGTGGAAATAAAGTCGACATCGGTTTTCGGCTCGGCGCGCATCAGCAGCTCGATGACCTGGCTCAAGGTGCGTCCTTCGAACAGGATCGCGTGCAGCCCGGCCACCAGCGGCATATACACACCGACTTCCTGGGCCTTGGCTTTCAGCACTTTGAGGGTGTTGACCCCTTCGGCCACTTCGCCCAGGCGTGTCACCGCCTCTTCCAGGCTCAACCCCTGGCCCAGCGCGAAACCGACTTGATAGTTACGGCTCTTGGGCGACGAGCAGGTGACGATCAGATCGCCGACGCCCGCCAGGCCCAGGAACGTCATCGGGTTGGCGCCCTGATTCACGGCGAAACGGGTCATTTCTGCCAGGGCGCGGGTAATCAGCATGCTCTTGGTGTTTTCGCCCATCTCCAGGGCCACCGCCATGCCGGCGATGATGGCATAGACGTTCTTCAACGCACCGCCCAGCTCGACGCCAAAGCGATCGCCACTGGCGTAGACACGAAAGGTACGGCCATGCAGCACCGCCTGGACGCGCTCGCACAGCGCCTCATCCTCACTGGCGATCACCGTGGCGGTCAGCGCATGCTCGGCCACTTCCCGCGCCAGGTTCGGCCCGGACAGCACGCCGATGCGCGCCTGGGGTGCGATCTCTGCGAGGATTTCGCTCATCAGCTTGAACGTCTGCGCCTCGATGCCCTTGGTCAGGCTGACCAGCAGCTTGCCCGCCAGACGTTCGGCGTGGGGCGCCAGCACCGAGCGCAAGGCGCTGGAGGGCAGCGCGACAAAGCACAGGTCGCAGTCGGCAAGGGTTGCCAGCAGATCGGTCACGGGCTCGACCGCCGGATGAATCTTGATGCCTTTGAGGTAACGCGGGTTTTCGCGGTGCACGCGAATGGCCTCGGCCTGCTCGGGATCGCGCATCCACTGGCGTACCGCGTGGCCATTTTCAGCCAGCAGGTTAGCCACGGCGGTACCAAAACTTCCGCCTCCCAGGACCGCAATAGGGCGCTGTTCAGTCATATGCAATCCGTTAATCCATACCAGTGGCGATGGCGGCATTATACGGGGCGACCCGCTTGCGGCCAGCCCCCGTGTGAATTCGTGCGCCTGTCGGAAAATGCCACACTTGAGTGAAGTAATTGCAAGTCTCACGACTGGCAAAATGCCTGACCTCAGTTAACATGGGCGGCTATCCGCAATTATCAAGGCCGTGCCGTGTATCCGGGCCCTCCTCTCCGCTCATCCCTGCCATTGATGCTGCCCCTGGTGCTTGCGTGCAGCGCCAGTGCGTCGGCAGACGACCTGTTTCTCGACAGCCAGCCGCTGCCGCAGGTATTGACCGCCACCCGCCTCAAGCAATCGGCCGCCGCCGTTCCCGGCAGCATGACCGTGATCGACAGCGAATTGATCAAGGCCAGCGGCGCGCGTGACATTGCCGAGCTGTTACGCCTGGTGCCCGGGATGATGGTCGGCTACACCACCGGCAATCAGGCCGCGGTGAACTACCACGGCACCAGCGCCAGCGATGCACGGCGCATGCAGGTATTGATCGACGGGCGCTCGGTGTATCGCGCAGGCCTGGCCACGGTGGACTGGAGCGATATTCCGGTCGCCATGGAAGACATTGAGCGTATCGAGGTGTTTCGTGGCCCCAATACCGTCAGCTACGGCGCCAATGCGCTGATGGCGGTGGTCAATATCCTCACCCGCTCACCGGCCAACAGCCAGGGCACGCGGGTAAAGGTCATCCGGGGTGAACGCGGGATCAACGATGTCTATGCCAGCCAGGGCGTGGGCTGGGAAACCGGCGATCTGCGCCTGTCGCTGTCAGGGCAGCAGGACGATGGTTTCGACCGCGATGCCGTCGGCGCCGACCGCCGCGACAGCCGCCGCCTCAGCCGTTTCAGCCTGGCCGTCAGCCAGACGTTGAATGCGCAACAGAGCATCGACTGGCAACTGAATGCCAAGGAGGGGACCAATCAGCGCCCCTACACCTACACTCCGGTATTCGCCGGGATTACCGAGGGCGGTACCAATTCCGACGTCAACGCCAGGGACTACGCCGGTTCGATGCGCTGGAACTTCGACTTCAACCCCGAACACAGCCTGTATATCCAGGGGTCGGCCCAGCAATGGGACCGTCGGCAGATCTGGAAAGCCTGTGACGCCAAGGTCTCGTTCAGCCCCGAATTGACTCGGTTGTGGCAACTCAACCCCAACTACGCCGAACGGCTGGCGCGACACATGGATACCTTCAGCCAGGGCAGCGCCCCGCCCGGCAACGCTGCTGAACAGGCGCTCGGCAACCAGGTACTGGACCAGTGGCGCAACGGCGCCAACCAGAGCGTGTGCGGCGATATCGACCAAAGTGCCACGGAAAGCCGCTACGACGTGGAGCTGCAAGACACCCTCAGCCTCTCCGACAGCCTGCGCCTGGTCAGCGGGATGAATTACCGCTACGACCGCGCCGACTCCGACACCTACTTCAACGGGACGCTGGACGACACCACCTGGCGCCTGTTCGGCCACCTGGAATGGCGGGCCAGCGAACACTGGCTGCTGCAAGGCGGCGCGATGTACGAAGACACCCACTTGAGCGGCAACTCGCTGACGCCGCGCGTGGCGGTCAACTACCTGATCAACCCGCGCCACGGCCTGCGGGCGGTGTACTCCGAGGCGATCCGTTCGCCGGACATGTTCGAGAACAACGTCAACTGGAGCTATCGCGTCACCAACCTCAGCTCGCCGGTCTACGGGCAGAATTCCGGGCAATATTTTGTGGTGACACGCGGCCCCGGCAATCTTGATAAAGAGTTGATGCGCTCGCGCGAACTGGGCTACAACGGCTTCTTTGCCGACCTCGGATTGAATGTCGATGTGAAGCTCTTCTACGACGAAATCACCGACATGATCAGTTCGCCGTTGCGCAACAATCAATACATCGCCAGCAACGCCAACAGCTCGCGCTTTACCGGTGCCGAATCACAGTTCGACTGGCGCGTCAGCGACGCCGACCGCCTGCGCCTGACCTATGCTTACGTCGATGCGAGCGCCAGCAACCCGCTGGACAAGACGCAGACCGCACGCAACAGCGGCTCGGCCGGCTGGTTGCGTGAATGGGGCCACGGCTGGTCGAGCGCCTTGTTCTATTACGGCGACGACGCACTCAACGAGTATCGCTTCGAACGGGTCGACCTGCGGGTCGCCAAGCGTATTGCCCTGGGCAAGACCAATGTGGAGCTGGCCGGCATGCTGCAACAACGCCTCGACAACCAGCCGACCACCTGGCCCGACAACAATTACGACCATCGCCATGTGCTCTATTTCAGCGCGCAGCTAGAGTTCTGACATGGGCGATCAGTCACGGATGACCCTCCCTCTTGTTTCACGGCTGTGGCGGCGCGCCTTGCTGCTGGTGTGCGTGCTGTTCACCCCCCCGGTGTGGAGCGCCGACATCCTGCTGACCGCCGCCGAGGACAGTGCCGGTGTCCAGGGGTTTACCCAGGCCCTCGCCCGGCAGCGCCCCGAAGACCATGTCACCTTCACCCTGCTTGCAGATTTGCCGGCGCCGAGCCAGTTGCCCACCACTACCCGCCTGATCCTGCTGGACCTGCCCGGCCTCGACTGGCGCTTGCAGGATAGCCAGGGGCCACCGACCCTGGTGCTGCGCATCAGCCGCCTGCAAGCTCACCAGCGCCTGGGCAACGCGCGCCCGGCCAGAATCAGCCTGCTGTGGAGCGACCCGCCGCTGGCGCGCCAGTTGCGCCTGATCGCCAGCATCTTGCCCCAGGCCCGGCGGATCGGCGTGCTTTACGGCGCCGACAGCCAATTCCTGCTGCCTGAGCTTGACCGGTACGCCGCGCCACTGGGCCTGGAAATCGTGCGCCAACGCTGGGACAACACCAACGACAGCCGCACCCTGCAAACCCTGTTCAAGAACAGTGATGTGCTGCTGGGCCTGGACGACCCGCAACTGTACAACCCGAAAACCGCCAAGAACCTGTTACTGAGCAGCTATGCCCAGCAATTGCCGCTGATAGGGCCCAATGCCGGGTTTGTCCGCGCAGGCAGCCTGGCCAGCACCTACAGCGACCAGTCCGACTGGCTCGCCGTACTTGATCGCCTGCTCGACCACCCGCCGGCCAACTGGCCGCGCACGCTGTACCCGCAACACTTCAAAGTGGTAGGCAACCCGCAAGTCGCACGCTCACTGGGCATCGAACAGGTCGACGAAGCTGCCGTCGCCGCCCGCCTGGCCGAAGGAGATGAACGCCCATGACCTTGCGCCGTCGCTGGGACATCAACACCCGCACCCAACTCATCACCCTGGGGCCTGCGCTGCTGCTGACCTTACTGTTGATCAGCTTCTTTACCTTCGTGCGTATCCAGGACTTGCGCCAGGAGCTGGACCACACCGGCCAGTTGATCGCCAACCAACTGGCGCCTGCCACCGAATACGGCGTTATTTCCGGCAACAACGATGTGCTCGATGCCTTGCTGCGCGCGACGCTGGCCACGCCCCACGTGCGCTTCCTGGAGATCCAGGACAGCGCCGAGAACATTCTGGTGTACGTCGAGCAGCCGTCGGAGAAGCACGACCGTTCACTCTCGGTAAAAGTGTTCCAGGCGCCGATCCGCCTGCAGCATATCCAGCTGGGCAATGATTTCTTCCAGGACAACCTCAACGAACCCAAGGCGCCGCGAGCGGACTACCTGGGCCGGGTGATTGTCGGTATGTCCAATGACGCGTTCAGTCAGCGCCAGCAGGAAATCCTGTTCAAGGCCGGCATTCTGGCGCTGTTCGCCCTGCTGTTTACCTTCCTGCTGGCGCGACGCCTGGCCGCCAGCCTGTCGCAACCGATCAGCGCCATGGGGCATGCGGTGAAGGCCATCCAGCAGGGCGACTACAAGACGCCGCTGCCGATTGTCGACGACTCCGAACTGGGCGACCTGGCACGGCACATCAATAACCTGGCCGCGGGCCTCAATCAGGCCAGCCGCGAACAGCAGCAGGCCATGGCGCAGTTGATCCAGACCCGCGAGGAAGCCGAGCGGGCGAACAATGCCAAGTCCGAATTCCTGGCGATGATGAGCCATGAGCTGCGCACGCCGATGAACGGTGTGCTGGGCATGCTGCAACTGCTGGAAACCACCGAGATGACCGAAGAGCAGGCCGAATACGCGGCGCTGGCCTCCGAGTCCACCGAGCACCTGCTCAAAGTCATCAACGACATCCTCGACTTCTCGCGCATCGAACGAGCCGCGCTGGAGCTGGAACATATTGCCTTCAACCTGGCCGACCTGATCAGCAGTTGCGCCCAAGCGTTCCAGCACAGCGCGCAGCAGCGTGAGCTGGCCCTGGAGCTGTCGATTCCCTCGGGCATGGAGGCCCTGCGGGTGTGCGGTGACCCGACCCGTATCCGGCAGATCCTGGTAAACCTGATCGGCAACGCCTTGAAGTTCACCGAGCACGGTACCGTGCACGTGGAGGCCCACTGGCAAACCCTGGACCATGAACTGGTGTGGTTCACCTGCACCGTGCGCGACAGCGGTATCGGTATTTGCGCCGAGCGTCTGGAACTGATGTTCGATGCGTTCCAGCAGGCCGACAGCTCCATTTCAAGACGTTACGGAGGCACCGGCCTCGGCCTGCCGATCGCCCGCACCCTGGCCGAACGCATGGGCGGCACCCTGCGCGCCCAAAGCGAAGAGGGCCGGGGCTCGGTGTTCACCCTGGAAATTCCGTTGGCCATCGATCAGCAAAGCCTGCCCGCCATCGCCCCGGACGCCGTGGGCAAGACCAGTGCCGGCGACGGGCGGCACATACTGCTGGTGGAAGACAACCCGGTTAACCGCACCGTGGTCGAAGCCATGCTGCGCAGCCTGGGTTTTGAAGTCAGCCTGGCCACCGATGGCGCCGAGGCGATCCGCAGCGCCGAAAGCCTGATCTTTACCGCGATCCTGATGGACTGCCGCCTGCCATTGATCGACGGCTACGAGGCCACCCGGCAAATTCGCCGACTGCCGGGCTGCGCCGATTTACCGATTATCGCCCTGACCGCCAACGCCTTGCAGGGCGACCGCGAAGCCTGTCTTGCAGCCGGAATGAACGATTACCTGGCCAAACCGTTCAAACGCACGGATTTGCAGCAAATCCTCCAGCGCTGGGTGCACTAGCAGTCGTGGCTAAGCCAACTCCGACTGGCGTGGAGGACGAAAGTGCGGCAGTCTTAGGCACCCGAACGGGCCGATAAACAGGTCCGGTTTAACATTTCAGTGAACAAGTGTACATTGAGTACCTTGACGCTGTGACTTTCACTACAACGCAATAGTCTATGTGTAGGCTGCCGCTATGAGGCATGAACGCTTCATCCGGTTCGGGAAGATTTGCCCTACCCTGCCGCATGGGATTATTGAGGAGCTCGCATGACCAAACAAAACGCCTTTACCCGGGAAGACCTGCTGCGCTGCAGTCGCGGTGAGCTGTTCGGCCCAGGTAACGCGCAACTGCCCGCCCCGAACATGCTGATGGTGGATCGCATCACCCATATCAGCGAAGAAGGTGGCAAGTACGGCAAAGGTGAATTGGTCGCCGAGCTGGATATCACCCCTGACCTGTGGTTCTTTGCCTGCCACTTCGAAGGCGATCCGGTGATGCCGGGCTGCCTGGGCCTTGATGCCATGTGGCAACTCGTCGGCTTCTACCTGGGCTGGCAAGGCCTGCCGGGCCGCGGTCGCGCCCTGGGTTCGGGCGAAGTGAAGTTCTTTGGCCAGGTCCTGCCGACCGCCAAGAAAGTCACCTACAACATTCAAATCAAGCGCGTCCTCAAGGGCAAGCTGAACCTGGCCATCGCCGACGGTTCGGTGACTGTCGACGGTCGCGAGATCTATACTGCCGAAGGCCTTCGGGTCGGCGTATTCACTTCCACTGACAACTTTTAAGGGTTATCCGCATGCGCCGCGTCGTTATCACTGGTCTGGGCATCGTTTCTTGCCTGGGCAATGACAAAGAGACCGTCACCGCTAACCTGCGTGCAAGTCGCCCTGGCATCCGTTTCAACCCGGAATATGCCGAAATGGGTCTGCGTAGCCAGGTTTCCGGCTCCATTGACCTGCCCCTCGAAGAACTGATCGATCGCAAGATCTATCGCTTCGTCGGCCACGCTGCCGCCTACGCCTACCTGGCCATGAAAGACGCAATCGCCGACTCCGGCCTGAGCGAAGACCAGGTGTCGAACGTACGTACCGGCCTGATCGCCGGCTCCGGCGGCGCATCCACCCTGAACCAGATGGAAGCGCTGGACATCCTGCGCGAAAAAGGCGTGAAACGCGTTGGTCCGTACCGTGTAACGCGGACCATGGGCAGCACCGTTTCGGCGTGCCTGGCCACGCCGTTCGCGATCAAGGGTGTGAACTACTCGATCTCCTCCGCCTGCGCCACCAGCGCCCATTGCATCGGGACTGCCGTTGAGCAGATCCAATTGGGCAAGCAGGACATCGTATTCGCCGGCGGCGGTGAAGAAGAACACTGGAGCCAGTCGTTCCTGTTCGACGCCATGGGCGCGCTGTCCACCCAGTACAACGAAACCCCGGAAAAGGCCTCCCGTGCCTACGACGCCAAGCGTGACGGTTTCGTCATCGCCGGCGGTGGCGGCATGGTGGTGGTCGAGGAGCTGGAACACGCTCTGGCCCGTGGCGCGAAAATCTACGCGGAAATCGTTGGCTACGGCGCGACGTCCGACGGCTACGACATGGTTGCGCCAAGCGGTGAAGGCGCCATCCGTTGCATGCAGATGGCCATGTCCACCGTGGATACCCCGATCGACTACCTGAACACCCACGGCACTTCGACTCCGGTCGGCGATGCCAAGGAGATGGAAGGCGTGCGTGCGGTATTCGGTGACAACGCGCCGAAAATCAGCTCCACCAAGAGCCTGTCGGGTCACTCCCTGGGCGCCGCCGGCGTTCACGAAGCGATCTACTGCCTGCTGATGATGGAAGGCAACTTCATGGCCGGCTCGGCCAACATCGACGAGATCGACCCGGTCGTCGCCGATATGCCGATCCTGACCAAGACCGTTGAAGATGTGAAAATCGACACCGTGATGAGCAACAGCTTCGGCTTTGGTGGCACCAACGCCACCCTGGTGCTGAAACGCTGGCAGGGCAAGTAAGGCCTGGCGCTTGAGCGATGAAAAGCCCCGACTGGTTCGGGGCTTTTTTATGGGCGATTGAATGAGACCGAGTCACGTGCATCGGGGCAAGTCGAGCCGGCGCACCGCGCCTCTCACATTTGGCCGAGCTGGCCTGGAGAATGCGGTCGAATGTGGGAGGGGGCTTGCCCCCGATGACGGCCTCTGGACCGACCAGGATGCCGGATCAGACCGAGTACATATCCGTTTCTGCGGTCACGGCCACTTAGGGTTCCGCCCTTACGGCGGCTCACTTTTGAAAAGCGCAAAAGTAAGCAAAACGCTCTTGCCCCACCACTCGGCACCTCGCCTAGGCTCGGTGTGCCCGAACGCAGGCTTGAATCCGTGGGCCGCCGCAATGGGCCATCCCTGGCCCAGTGCGGCTAACCCGGCGTCCTGCAGGGTTACCCACGGATTCAAGCCTGCGTTCGGCCAGCGTGGTTTAACGGGGCGCCTAAGATCAAAAGCAGATCAAGATCAAGAGCAGCTCGCTTCGCATCGTGGTTTGCGTTGGGTGTTACACAGTTTTGAAGATACCTATGCGCGATAGGATCACCTCAATTACGCAACACCAAAACCCGACCTCAATGCGCGCCCTCATTGCGGGTCGACTTGGGCAGGATGGCCAGAAAGTTATCCCGCGCGACCTTGTGGGCAACGTCTTCAGGTAATGCGTCGAGGAAAGGGTCAAAACCGCGCATTTCCTTACCCAGCTTGTTGAAACGCCCTACCACGTCAGAGCCCAGCATGAAGCGATCAGGGAAGCGCTCCACCAGTTTGACCCACTCCGGCCTGGGCTTGCCCGCGTCATCCAGCAGGTAGGGCGTGAGCACGCTCCAGGACAGGTCGATATACAGGTTGGGATAAGCCTCGAGCAGGCGGCTCAGGGTAGGCAGCAGGAAATCCATTTGCACCTGATGACGGTGAATCTCCTTGCTGGTACCGGCGTGGGCCCAGATGAAGCGTGTGTGCGGATGGTTGCGCAACGGCTGCTCGATTTCGGCCAGGTACAACGGGTTGCGCTCGCGCTTGGAGGTGATGTTGGAGTGCAGCATCACCGGCAGGTCGTTCTCCGCCGCCAAGTGATAGATGCGCGTCATGGCCTCGTTGTTGGCGCGCGGCGTATCACCCGAGGTCAGCGCGGTGAGATCGTCGTGGCGGGTAAACACTTCGCCAATGCCCTGCCACAGCCCTGGGTTGAGGTCGAGCATGCGCTGGATGTGAGCGGCAGAGTTTTTGTCGTTGGGATTGAAACCGGCCAGGAACGGATGAAAGTGCTGGCGCTGTTCCGGGGCGAGCTTATTGACCGCAGCGGCGACGATCACATCGGTGGCGCTGTACCAGTAGGCATCGGCATCGTCGCCCGCGTAATAGCGCGGGCGCTTGGGTTCGTCCTCGTGCCATTTCTTGGCCACGGGAATGCCGGAAATCATCACATGCTCGATGCGATTTTCCGTCATGGCCTTGAGCAGCTTGTCCATGCCCGCAGTTTCCTGGAAAAAGTCTACGTAATGCAGGTGGGCGTCGCTGTAGGCATAGTCGCGGGCCTGCACGGCAAGACTGCTGGCGGCGAGCATCAGGGCAAAACTCACACGGGTCCAGAGCACGGTAATACCTCGATAGGAACTGATCCGGGTAGACCCTGCCCCGCGCATCAGGGTTCAGCAAGGACAAAAACCTGGAACCCCCAGGTGCCGGCATGCTCTATTACTGCATGACCGTCATCCAAACCTTGTGAGGTTCGCCATGCCTGTTACCGTCAATACGCTGAACGCCGAAAATTTCCGTCACAGCGTCGCTATTAACAACCACGAGCTGTTTACCGACCTGCCCAAGAGCCTGGGCGGTGACGACTCCGCCCCCTCTCCTCACGACTATTTCGATGCCGCGCTGGCGTCGTGCAAAGCCTTGACCGTCAGGCTCTACGCACAGAAGAAAGACATTCCGCTCACCGGCGTAACGGTAGAAGTTACCCACGACGCCGCCGAAGAGCAAAAAGGTAAATACACGCTCAACGTCAAGTTGACCCTCAAGGGCGTGCTCACCGACGCTCAGCGTGAGGAGCTGCACCGCGTCGCCGACAAGTGCCCGGTGCACAAACTGATGACCACGGCCGAAGTCAGCATTGAGACAACACTTTCGGAAGGCGCCTTCAGCCAATAACGCGAACTTCCGGTCGAGCAGGCGCGGCAATGATGGGCGGCTGGGGATCGGCTCACTGTGCAGCGGGAGTCAGAAAGAATTGAGTTGCCTGTGAAATAGCCATCGGGGGCAAGCCCCCTCCCACATTGTGAATACATCCAAAATGTGGGAGGGGGCTTGCCCCGATGAGGCCCGAACAGGCGCTGAAGAATCAGCCCTTGAACACTTCATCCAGCAAGTTGTGCATCGACTGGAACGCCCGCGCAGCAGTCCTGGCGTCGTACATCATCTTGCCCGGCACATTGGCATGGGGGTCCGTGAAGGAATGCACGGCGCCACCGTAGCTGAGCAGCTGCCAATCCACACCTGCTGCGTTCATTTCATCTTCAAACGCCGGCAGTTGTTCTTTCGGTACCAGAGGGTCGGACGCGCCATGCAGCACCAGCACTGAACCCTTGATGTTCTTCGCATCCGCCGGGTTCGGCGTGTCGAGGGTACCGTGGAACGAGATAGCCGCTTTCACCGGCGCACCGGTACGGGCCAATTCCAGGGAGCAGCAGCCACCGAAGCAGAAACCGAAGGTCGCCAGTTTCGACGTATCCACCGCTGCCTCGGTCTGGCCTTGCAGTTGTTCAAAGGCCGCGTGCATACGCTTGTTCAACAACGCACGATCATTTTTCAACGGCATCATCGCCGCGCCAGCTTCATCGCCATTGGTCGGCCGCACCGTTTGCCCATACAAGTCGGCAATCAGCACCACGTAGCCTTTGCCGGCAACGCTCTTGGCGATTTCTTCGGCGCCCGCGCTCACGCCCATCCAGTTCGGCGCCATCAGCAGCCCCGGCAGCGGGCCCTGGTGGCTGGCATCGAACGCCAGACGACTTTCATAAGACTGGCCATCAATCTGATAGACCACGGAACGTACTGTGACTTGGCTCATCATTTTCTCCAGTTGGGAGGGATTGAACGAAAAAACCCGCCGAAGCGGGTTTTTTCTACAACGGTGTTAAACCGACAGTTCAACCAACAGCTTGTTCAGTCGGCGCACATAAGCGGCCGGGTCCTTGAGGCTGTCGCCAGCGGCCAGGGCCGCCTGGTCAAAGAGGATATGCGACAGGTCGCCAAAACGCTCCTCGCTCTGCTCACCGTCGAGTTTCTCGATCAGTGGGTGAGCCGGGTTGAATTCGAAGATCGGCTTGGAGTCCGGCACCTTCTGGCCGCTGGCTTCAAGGATCTGACGCATCTGCATGCCCAGGTCCTGTTCGCCAATGGCCAGGATCGCCGGAGAGTCGGTCAGGCGATGGGAAACCCGCACTTCGCTGACCGCCTCACCCAGGGATGCCTTGATCCGCTCAACCAGGCCTTCCTTGGACTTGGCGACTTCCTCGGCGGCTTTCTTGTCTTCCTCGGAGTCCAGGTTGCCCAGGTCCAGGTCGCCGCGTGCCACGTCCACAAAGGATTTGCCGTCGAACTCGGTGAGGTAGCTCATCAGCCACTCATCGATACGGTCGGTCAGCAGCAGGACCTCGATGCCTTTCTTGCGGAAGACTTCCAGGTGCGGGCTGTTCTTGACCTGAGCGTAGGTTTCGCCGGTGAGGTAGTAGATCTTGTCCTGACCTTCCTTGGCGCGTGCCAGGTAGTCGGCCAGCGACACAGCCTGTTCGCCGTCTTCACCTTGAGTGGAAGCAAAACGCAGCAGGCCGGCAATTTTTTCCTTGTTGGCAAAATCTTCCGCCGGGCCTTCTTTCATGACCTGGCCGAAGTTTTTCCAGAAGCCCTGGTATTTCTCAGGCTCGTTCTTCGCCAGTTTTTCCAGCATGTCGAGTACGCGCTTGGTCAGCGCCGACTTCATGGAATCGATGATCGGGTCTTTCTGCAGGATCTCCCGCGACACGTTCAGCGACAGGTCGTTGGAGTCGACCACACCCTTGATAAAGCGCAGGTACAGCGGCAGGAACGATTCTGCCTGGTCCATCACGAACACACGCTGTACGTAAAGCTTCAGGCCCTTCGGCGCTTCGCGCTGGTACAGGTCAAACGGCACACGCGCCGGCACGTAGAGCAGCGAGCTGTATTCCAGCTTGCCTTCGACCTTGTTGTGGCTCCAGCTCAGCGGGTTTTCGTAGTCGTGACCGATGTGCTTGTAGAACTCCTGGTATTCCTCGTCCTTGATCTCGGTACGCGGACGGGTCCACAGGGCACTGGCGCGGTTGACGGTTTCCCATTCCTCGGCCGGCTTCTCCTCACCTTCGCCGGCCGCCTGTTCTTTGGGCAGCTCGATCGGCAAGGCGATGTGGTCGGAGTACTTCTTGATGATGTTGCGCAGGCGCCAGCCATCGGCGAATTCGTCTTCGCCATCCTTGAGGTGCAGCACGATACGGGTGCCACGGTCAGGCTTGTCGAGGGTGGCGATTTCAAACTCGCCCTCACCTTTGGACGCCCAGTGCACGCCTTCGCTGGCGTCGAGGCCGGCACGACGGCTGAACACTTCAACCTTGTCGGCGACGATGAAAGCCGAATAGAAACCCACGCCGAATTGGCCGATCAGGTGCGAATCTTTTTTCTGGTCGCCCGACAGGTTCTTCATGAAATCTGCGGTGCCGGATTTGGCGATGGTGCCCAGGTGGGTGATCGCGTCCTCACGGCTCATGCCGATACCGTTGTCTTCGAGGGTGACGGTCTTGGCGTCTTTGTCGTAGCTCACACGGATTTTCAGTTCGGCGCCACCTTCCAGCAACTCAGGCTTGGACAGGGCTTCGAAACGTAATTTGTCGACAGCGTCAGAGGCGTTCGAGATCAATTCGCGAAGGAAAATTTCCTTGTTGGAATACAGCGAATGGATCATGAGGTGCAGCAGTTGCTTCACCTCGGTCTGGAAGCCCAGGGTTTCCTTTTGAGTTTCCACACTCATGGTCATCAAACTCCAATTGGATGGCAGTGGCCGCGCCCGAAAGGGTTGGCGGCGGGTTGTCATCAAAGTTGGGGGCTAAGACCGGGATTTCAAGAGCGGCAATTCCTCGATCTTGAAATGGGCGCGAGCGGTGGCAATCGGTTCAGTGCGGGCCGTTTGCCAGGCGGTGACCGCCACATTGGCGACACGCCTGCCCTGGCGGCACACCTGGCAGGTGGCGTAGGTGTCGCGAAACTGGCCGGCGCGCAGGTAATCCAGGGAAAAATCGATGATTTTCGGCAGGCCAGGGGCGCCGGTGAATACCAGCAAGTGCAAGGCCGCCGACAGCTCCATGAAGCCGGCGATTACCCCGCCGTGCAGCGCCGGTAATATAGGGTTACCAATATTGTCTTTGTTGGCCGGCAGGCGAAACAACAGTTCGTCCTCCGAGCGTGTGCATTCGACGCCAATCAGCTTTGCGTAGGGAACCAGATCGAGCAGTGCCGCGTAATCGCCGCGCTCAAGTGCTTGCTCCAGATGCGTCTTGAATCGATGGTTCATGCCTGCTCTCCCTTGATCGCGCCGCCCATTCCCTGGCTGCCCTTGAGATGCTTGCCCATGCGCATGAATGTGCCCACCACATGGGCAATGGGCTGCTGCGGGTCGTCCTGATAGGCAAAGCCGCGGGTGAAGATTACATCGGTGGTTACCCGGTAGCATTGGGCAAAGCCATACACCGGCTTATGCGGCTCGGCGGGATGCATGTAGTCGATGCGCAAATCCAGGGTCGGGCAGACCTCGAACTCGGGCAGTACGCACAGCGTGGCCAGGCCGCAGGCGGTGTCCATCAATGACGTCAGCGCACCACCGTGGATGATGCCGCTGCGGGGATCACCCACTATGTGCGCGCCATAGGGCAACACCAGCGTCATGCCCTCCCCCGTGGCTGCGTGGACGGTTATCCCCAGTACATGGCAGTGGCGAAGCGCCGAAACAAAGCGGGTGGCTCGGTCTAACAAGGGGGTCTGGGTCATGGTTTTTAAATTCTTATTAGTGTGGGGGAGCAGGATAGGTAATAATTTGGAAAGTTCCTGGCGAAAAAGCTTTATATATCTGTGGAACAAAAGGAACTAATGCTGGCCCCTTGAGTTCGAAAGGCCAGTAGATATCTTCAATAAGGAGAAACACCCATGCGCAACACATTAGCTATTTCCATGATGCTGGCCGCTGCCCTCGGCCTGGCTGCCTGCGACAAGAAATCCGAAGACAAAGCCCAAGACGCCGCCGCACATTCTGAGCAAGCTCAGCAAGACATGGCGAAAGCACAGGATAAAGTGAACGACGCTGCAAAAGAAAACGCTGAAGCTGCCAAAGCTCAGGCTGAATCGAATGCTGCCGCCGCTAAAGAAGCTGCACCTGCCGCACCTGCTACTACAACTGCAGACCCTGCCAAGCAGTAATTGCATGGCGTAAAGCTGTAGTGCTGTAAAAGATAGCCCGCTTATAGAGCGGGCTTTTCTTTGTCTGCTGTTTATGCAGGCTTTTAAGTCACGCTCTCTTTTGCCGGGTCCGGGGCGTGCATATTCGTCGGCGTATACACCATCACCTGCAAAACGTCGGAGTGAAACTCACGGCGGTAAAGCACCAGCACCACCCCGCTGCTCATCAACATGAACAACCAGGGGCTGACGAACCAGGCCAGCATGGTCATGCCGAAATAATACGCCCGCAAGCCGAAGTTGAACTGGTTGGCCGCCATCGAAATCACCCGCGCCGCGCGCAAGGCAAAGGCGTTGCGCTCCTGCTCCGACACATGGCGCTCACCAATCATCGGTGCCGAGCCCACCAGCACGGCGGCGAAGTTGTATTGGCGCATGCACCAGCTGAAGGTGAAGAACGCGTAGACAAACACCAGCGCCAGGCACAGCAACTTGATTTCCGACATGCCCTGGGAGGCCTGCTGTACCAAGGGGATATCCGCCAACAATGACACGGCTCGCTCCGAGGCACCCAGCACGGTCAGGATGCCGGCGAGGATAATCAACGTGCTGGAGGCGAAGAACGAGGCGTTACGCTCCAGGTTACCGATCACACTGGCATCGGCGATGCGGTTATCGCGCAGCAGCATGCGGCGCATCCAGTCTTCGCGATACAGGTGCAATACGCTGGCCAGGCAGGCCGTGTCCCGGGCCTTCCAGGTGGCGTAACGGGTATAGCCGCCCCAGCACAGAATGAACCATAGGGCGGCGAGCAGATGGGCTTGATTGGTTTGGACAAACGACATGTGGGTCCTTTTACACGGTGTTGGATAACTGAATGCTTTCAAAATGTGGGAGGGGGCTTGCCCCCGATAGCTTGCTGCTCGCCGTCTGTAGGAGCGAGCTTGCTCGCGAAAAACGTCAACGATAAAGCGTGCTTTCTGAATGAACGCGGTGGCTGTGAGTTTTTCGCGAGCAAGCTCGCTCCTACCTGACTGGCATTAGGGCCAGCCCCCTCCCACATTTTTAAGTATTTCAACTTTAGAAGGTCGTAGCCTCTCAAGCATAAAAAATGCCCCGTATCGATTGATACGGGGCATTTCGGTAATGCGTTGAACCGCTATTACGCGATGGCTTCGCTGCGCTTGCCCAACATGCGATCAACCACCACCGCCACAACCAGCACCATCACCGACGGCACCAGCCACGCCAGGCCTTGCTCGCTAAGTGGCAAATTAGCCAGCTGCGCCGGCATCCAGTCAGCCAGGCCTGCGCCCTTGAGTGCATCAATGCAGCCAAAGATAAAGGACACCAGCATCACTGGACCCACGATACGGCCCTGCTCCTGCCAGAAGTCTTTACAGAAGCTCAAAGCCACCAACACGATGCACGGCGGGTAGATCGCAGTGAGCACCGGAATGGAGAACGCGATCAGCTTGGTCAGGCCCAGGTTGGACACGAACAACGAGAACAGCGCGAGGATCACCACCAGGGTCTTGTAGGACAGCGGCAGGACTTTGCTGAAGTACTCGGCACAGGCACAGGTCAGGCCCACAGCGGTCACCAGGCACGCCAGGGAGATCAGCACAGCGAGGAAGCCGCTACCCAGGGAACCGAAGGTATGTTGCACATAGGCGTGCAATACAGCGGCACCGTTGGCCGCCCCGGCGGCGACTTCATGGCTGCCCGAACCCAGACGGAACAGGCTGACATACACCAGCGCCAGGCCCACGCCGGCAATCAGCCCGGCAATGATCGCGTAACGCGTGATCAGCTTGGGCGACTCAACGCCACGGGAGCGAATCGCGTTGACGATGACGATGCCAAATACCAGCGCGCCGAGGGTATCCATGGTCAGGTAGCCATTGATAAAGCCCTGGGAGAACGGCGCAGCGACGTATTCCGGCGTGGCGACACCGACCTCACCGGCCGGCAAGGCAAACGCGGCAACGCCGAGGATGGCCAACGCGATGATCTTCAGCGGCGCGAGAAAACGGCCGACGGTATCCAACAGTCGACCCGGATACAGGGAGACAAAGAACACCACCAGGAAGTACACCGAACTGTAGAGGAACAGCGCCAGCGGGCTTTCCCCGGTCAGCGGCGCCAGGCCCACTTCGAACGAGACGGTGGCCGTGCGCGGCGTGGCGAACAGCGGCCCTACCGCCAGGTACGCCGCAGCCGCCAGCAGGCCACCGGCGATCTTGCCGATCGGGCTGCTCAACGCATCCATACCGCCGCCGACCTTGGCCAACGCGATCACGGTGACGACCGGCAGGCCGACAGCCGTAATCAGGAACCCCAGGGCCGCCATCCACACGTGAGGCCCGGACTGCAAACCAACGATAGGCGGGAAGATGATGTTGCCGGCGCCCACGAACAGGGCAAAGGTCATAAAGCCCAACGCCAGGATATCCTGGCTTTTCAACACTTTCATTTTGAGGAAATACCACACTACTGAATCGGAATTTAGAGGGGGATTCCCTGTGGATGAGGGAAATACCGCCGGCCCTTATGGGGGCCGACCGGTCTGGCGCGCAGCTTCCTTTTGGGATACGGGCGCATAAAGAGGCGGCTAGAGTACAGAATTAGACCGACAAACGCACTGTTGCGGGGCGTACTGTCCGATAAGCGACATTCAAATGTCGCGTTTTCATACTTAATCTAGCCATACACACAAAAAAATGTGGGAGGGGGCTTGCCCCCGATAGCGGTGGTTCAGCCACGTCATCATGACCGACACCCCGCAATCGGGGGCAAGCCCCCTCCCACATTTGGATCTCTACCAACCTCAGATACGTTGCTGAGCCCAGAATGCACAAAGGCCACCCGAAGGTGGCCTTTGTGGGGTGAAGCGTCAGCTAAGCGCGAGGCTTACTTGACGGCCCAACCGGTCAGCTCGGCCAAGGCCTTGCCGATGTCTGCCAGCGAACGCACGGTTTTCACACCTGCGTCTTGCAGCGCAGCGAATTTCTCGTCTGCGGTGCCTTTGCCGCCGGAGATGATTGCGCCAGCATGGCCCATGCGCTTGCCCGCAGGGGCAGTCACACCAGCGATGTAGGAAACAACCGGCTTGGTCACGTGTGCCTTGATGTAGGCAGCAGCTTCTTCTTCAGCCGAACCGCCGATCTCACCGATCATCACGATCGCCTCGGTCTTCGGGTCTTCCTGGAACAACTTCAGGATGTCGATGAAGTTGGAGCCCGGAATCGGGTCACCGCCGATGCCGACGCAAGTCGACTGACCGAAACCGGCGTCAGTGGTCTGCTTCACAGCTTCGTAGGTCAGGGTGCCGGAACGGGAAACGATACCGACTTTACCTGGCAAGTGAATGTGACCCGGCATGATGCCGATCTTGCATTCGCCTGGGGTGATCACGCCTGGGCAGTTAGGGCCGATCAGGGTAATACCCAGTTCGTCGCACTTAACCTTGGCGTCCAGCATGTCCAGGGTAGGAATGCCTTCGGTGATGCACACGATCAGCTTGATGCCGCCGAAGGCCGCTTCCAGGATCGAGTCCTTGCAGAAAGGAGCTGGAACGTAGATCACGCTGGCGGTGGCGCCAGTGGCTTCTACTGCTTCTTTCACGGTGTTGAACACTGGCAGGCCCAGGTGCTCGGTGCCGCCTTTGCCCGGCGTTACGCCGCCAACCATCTGGGTGCCGTACTCGATGGCTTGCTGGGTGTGGAAACTACCTTGCGAACCGGTAATACCCTGGCAGATAACTTTGGTGTCTTTATTGATCAGGACGCTCATTACTTGCCCTCCGCAGCTTTGACAACTTGTTGAGCAGCGTCGGTCAGGCTGGTAGCCGCGATGATGTTCAAACCGCTTTCTGCCAGTACTTTAGCGCCCAGTTCAGCGTTGTTACCTTCAAGGCGAACAACAACCGGGATTTTAACGCCGACTTCTTTCACTGCACCGATGATGCCTTCGGCAATCATGTCGCAACGAACGATGCCGCCGAAGATGTTGACCAGTACTGCTGCGACGTTGGAGTCGGACAGGATGATCTTGAACGCTTCGGTTACGCGTTCCTTGGTAGCGCCACCGCCTACGTCGAGGAAGTTGGCTGGCTTGCCGCCATGCAGGTTGACGATGTCCATGGTACCCATGGCCAGACCGGCACCGTTGACCATGCAGCCGATGTTACCTTCCAGCGCTACGTAGTTCAGTTCGAACTTGGCAGCGTGCGCTTCGCGCGGATCGTCTTGCGACGGATCGTGGAAAGTCTTCAGCTTTGGCTGACGGTACATGGCGTTGGCGTCGATGTTGATCTTGGCGTCGAGGCAGTGCAGATCGCCGTCAGCCTTGATCACCAGCGGGTTCACTTCCAGCAGGGCCAGATCGTGATCCTGGAACAGTTTGGCCAGACCGACGAAGATCTTGGCGAACTGGGCAACTTGCTTGCCTTCCAGACCCAGCTGGAAAGCCAGCTCGCGACCCTGGAATGGCTGAGCGCCAACCAGTGGATCGATAGTGGCCTTCAGAATTTTTTCTGGGGTTTCGTGAGCGATTTTCTCGATGTCCACGCCACCTTCGGTGGACGCCATGAACACGATGCGACGGCTCGAACGGTCAACGACAGCGCCCAGGTACAGCTCTTTAGCGATATCAGTGCACGATTCAACCAGGATCTTGGTGACTGGCTGGCCATTGGCATCAGTCTGGTAAGTCACCAGACGCTTGCCCAGCCACTGCTGTGCGAAGGCCTTGGCGTCTTCTTTGCTGCGAACCAGCTTAACGCCGCCCGCTTTACCGCGACCACCGGCGTGGACCTGGGCTTTGACAACCCACTCGCTGCCGCCGATTTTGTCGCAAGCTTCTGCTGCTGCTTCCGGGGTGTCTACTGCGTAGCCCTTGGAAACTGGCAGGCCGTATTCAGCGAACAGCTGCTTACCCTGATACTCGTGAAGATTCATGCTTTTTACCGTCTTCGTTAGGTACTGCGCATTCGGCGCTGCGCTCATTATGAGTGCCGCACCACCTGTGACTGCTGCTTGCGCAACCTGCGGGGCTTATGGCCCGTAAAGCTGCACAAGGCTGCGTCCAGCGGATATTCCGCGGTGAGTCTTGCGCGCAAGCCTCACGACGGGCAACTCCGCCGTGGTTTCTTATTATCTCGCTTAGCGCTTCTTGCGGTTGGCAATGTGGATGGCGCCGCCATTCACTGCCAACGCTGCTTCGTGCAACGCTTCGGACAGGGTTGGATGGGAGAAGACCATCATGCCCAGGTCCTCGGCACTGGTGCCGAATTCCATACCGATAGCGCCTTGCTGAACCAGTTCTGCAGCGCTTGGACCAATCACGTGGACGCCCAATACGCGGTCAGTCTTGGCATCAGCGATGACTTTGACAAAACCACCGGTGTCGTTGGCTGCCATGGCACGGCCAGAAGCGGCGAACGGGAAGGTGCCGACGTTAACTTCAACGCCTTCAGCTTTCAACTGCTGTTCGTTCTTGCCGACCCATGCGATTTCCGGGTGGGTGTAGATAACCGATGGAATCAGGTCGTAGTTCATCTGGGTCTTGTGACCCTTGATGCGCTCGACCACCATGATGCCTTCTTCGGAAGCCTTGTGGGCCAGCATCATGCCACGAACCACGTCGCCGATCGCGTAAACGCCCGGTACGGTGGTTGCGCAATGATCGTCAACGTGGATGAAACCACGCTCATCGATGCTCACGCCGCTGTCGGAAGCCAGCAGGTCGGTGGTCACGGGGCGACGACCGACGGCTACGATCAGCTTGTCGAAGGTGATGGTCTGCTCGCCTTCCTTGTCGGTATAGGTCACGACAACTTCTTCGCCGTTGACCTTGGAACCGGTAACGCGCGCGCCCAGCTTGATGTCCAGACCCTGTTTGGTCAGGGTCTTGTAGGCTTCCTTGGACACGGCGGTGTCGGCGGCCAGCAGGAAGGTGTCCAGGGCTTCGAGCACGGTCACTTGCGAACCCAGGCGGGACCATACCGAACCCAGCTCCAGGCCGATGACGCCGGCGCCGATCACACCCAGGCGCTTAGGCACGGCCTGGAATTCCAGGGCGCCGGTCGAATCGACGATCACGTTCTGATCGACTGGAGCCGGTGGAATGTCGATTGGACGCGAACCGGGTGCCAGGATCACGTTTTCGGCTTCGATGACTTCAACCGAGCCGTCCGGCTTGGTGATTTCAACTTTCTTGCCGGCCAGCAGCTTGCCGTGGCCTTGCAGGGAAGTCACGCCATTGGCCTTGAACAAGGTGGCAACGCCGGAAGTCAGGCCTTTGACGATGTTGGCTTTACGGCCGACCATCGCGGGCACGTCCATGGTCACGCCGGCATGGTTGATACCGTGGATCGCGAAACCATCCTGGGCTTCGTGGAATTTCCAGGAGCTGTCCAGCAGCGCCTTGGAAGGAATGCAACCAACGTTCAGGCAGGTACCGCCCAGCGCCAGTTTGCCTTCCTTGTCGGTGTATTTTTCGATGCAAGCAGTCGAGAGGCCCAGTTGTGCAGCCTTGATGGCGGCAACATAGCCGCCAGGGCCTGCACCAATCACTACAACGTCAAATTTCTGTGTCATGAAAATAGATCCTCTATTTGCGACAAGCTTCTAGCCCCAAGCTGCAAGCCAAGCTGCTTTTTCCTACAGCTTGTAGCTCGCAACCTGGGGCTGCTTCAATCAGATATCCAGCAGCAGGCGAGCCGGGTCTTCCAGCAGGTTCTTGATGGTCACCAGGAACGTCACGGCTTCTTTACCATCGATCAGGCGGTGATCGTAAGACAGCGCCAGGTACATCATTGGGCGGATCACGACCTGGCCGTTGATGGCCATTGGACGCTGGATGATGTTGTGCATGCCCAGGATCGCGGCTTGCGGTGGGTTGACGATCGGCGTCGACATCATCGAACCGAAGGTACCACCGTTGGTGATGGTGAACGTACCGCCGGTCATCTCGTCGATGGTCAGCTTGCCGTCACGGGCTTTCTTGCCGAAGCCGGCGATGCCGCCTTCGATTTCGGCCAGGCTCATCAGCTCGGCGTTACGCAGAACCGGAACCACCAGGCCACGGTCGCTGGACACGGCAACGCCGATGTCTGCATAGCCATGGTAGACGATGTCGGCGCCATCGATGGAAGCGTTGACTGCCGGGAAGCGTTTCAGCGCTTCGGTGGCCGCCTTCACGAAGAACGACATGAAGCCCAAACGCACGCCGTTGTGGGACTTCTCAAAGAGGTCCTTGTACTTCGAACGCAGCGCCATGACTTCAGTCATGTCGACTTCGTTGAACGTGGTCAGCATCGCCATGTTCGATTGTGCTTCAACCAGGCGCTTGGCCACGGTGGCACGCACACGGGTCATCGGTACGCGCTTCTCGGTGCGGTCGCCGGCAGCGAACACAGGCGCGGCGGCAGCCGGAGCGGCGGCCTTGGCGGGTGCGGCAGCCGGAGCGTTTTTCTTCGCTTCAACCGCAGCCACCACGTCTTCCTTGGTGACACGGCCGTCTTTGCCGGTACCCTTGATGGACGCCAGGTTGATACCGTTTTCTTCAGCCAGCTGGCGAGCAGCCGGTGCAGCGATTGGATCTTCACCACCCGCAGCCGGAGCGGCGGCAGGTGCGGAAGCGGCAGCCGGTGCAGCGGCGGCGGCAGGAGCAGGAGCAGCAGCGCTGCCCTCTTCGATCGAGCCCAATACCTGGTTCGACAGGACGGTAGCGCCCTCTTCGGCCACGATTGCGCCCAGCACGCCGTCGGCTTCGGCCAGCACTTCCAGCACGACTTTGTCAGTCTCGATGTCGACGATCAGGTCGTCACGCTTGACGGCCTCGCCTGGTTTCTTGTGCCAGGTGGCAACGGTGCCATCGGCAACCGATTCCGGGAATGACGGGGCTTTGATTTCGATAGCCATTATCTGTAGGTCCTTAAAATTCGGTTTCAGTCAGCGCGAAGGCGTTAAACAGTGAAAGCAGCTTGCAGCAGTTTTTCCTGCTGCTCGGCGTGCATCGACGCATAACCACAGGCAGGTGCAGCAGACGCATCACGACCGGCATACTCCAGGCCCAGGGCCTTGTTGTGGTTGCCGATGCTGCGACGCAAGTGATGCTGGCTGCTGTACCACGCGCCCTGGTTCATCGGTTCTTCCTGACACCACACCACATTCGTGAGGTTGGTGTAAGGCGCGATGATCTCCATGAGGTCATCTTCCGGGAACGGGTAAAGCTGCTCGATACGCACGATGGCGATGTCTTCGCGGCCTTCGGCACGGCGTTTTTCCAGCAGATCGTAATAGACCTTGCCGCTGCACAGGATCAGGCGAGTGACCTTGGCGGCGTCCAGCGTATCGATTTCCGGAATAACGGTCTGGAACGAACCTTCGGCCAGATCTTCCAGGGTCGAAACGGCCAGTTTGTGACGCAACAGCGATTTCGGAGTCAGCACGACCAGCGGCTTGCGCAGCGGGCGGATGACCTGGCGACGCAGCAAGTGGTAGATCTGCGCCGGGGTCGTCGGCACGCACACCTGGATGTTGTGCTCGGCGCACAGCTGCAGGTAACGCTCCAGACGGGCCGAGGAGTGCTCGGGGCCCTGACCTTCATAACCGTGTGGCAGCAGCATGGTCAGACCGCACAGACGGCCCCACTTGTGCTCGCCGCTGGTGATGAACTGGTCGATAACCACCTGGGCACCGTTGGCGAAGTCGCCGAACTGGGCTTCCCAGATCACCAGCGCGTTAGGCGTGGTGGTGGAATAGCCGTATTCGAACGCCAGTACGGCCTCTTCGGACAGGAACGAATCGTACAGGTCGAAACGTGGCTGGCCTTCGTACAGGTTCTGCAACGGGATGTAGGTGCCCGCGTCTTTCTGGTTGTGCAATACGGCATGACGGTGCGAAAACGTACCGCGGCCGATGTCCTGGCCGGTCATGCGGATCGGGTGACCTTCGAACGCCAGGGTCGCGTACGCCATGGTTTCGGCGTAACCCCAGTTGATCGGCAGGCCGCCGGCTTGCATCTTCTGACGGTCTTCGTAGATCTTCGCAACCTGGCGCTGAACCACAAACCCTTCAGGGATTTCCAGCAACTTGGCAGACAACTCCTGCAACGTCTTCAAGTCGAAGCTGGTGTCATGGCGCGCAGTCCAGGTGTGGCCCAGGTAGGGACGCCAGTCAACGAACAGCTCTTTGTTCGGTTCCTTGACCAGGCTTTTCACCACATGCAGGCCGTTATCCAGCGCATTGCGGTATTCGTCGATCTTCGCCTGGACGCGCGCATCATCCAGCACGCCGGCCTTGGTCAGGCTTTCGGCGTACAGCTCACGGGTGGTGCGCTGCTTGGTGATCTGCTGGTACATCAACGGCTGGGTGCCGCTTGGCTCGTCCGCTTCGTTGTGACCGCGACGGCGGTAGCACACCAGGTCGATGACCACGTCACGCTTGAATTGCATGCGGTAGTCGACAGCCAGTTGGGTCACGAACAGTACGGCTTCCGGATCATCGCCATTCACGTGCAGGATCGGCGCCTGGATCATCTTGGCAACGTCGGTGGCGTACTCGGTAGAGCGCGCATCCAGCGGATTGCTGATGGTGAAGCCAACCTGGTTGTTGATGACGATATGAACCGTGCCGCCGGTCTTGAAGCCGCGGGTCTGCGACATCTGGAACGTTTCCAGCACCACGCCTTGACCGGCGAATGCCGCGTCACCGTGGATGGAAATCGGCAGGACCTTCTCGCCGGTAGCGTCGTTACGACGATCCTGGCGCGCACGCACCGACCCCTCGACCACCGGGGAAACGATTTCCAGGTGGGATGGGTTGAATGCCATGGCCAGGTGAACTTCACCGCCGGTGGTCATCACGTTGGACGAGAAGCCCTGGTGATATTTAACGTCACCGGAACCCAGCTCGACCTTCTTCTTGCCTTCGAACTCGTCGAACAACTCGCGCGGGTTCTTGCCGAAGGTGTTGACCAACACGTTCAGGCGACCACGGTGAGCCATGCCGATCACGACTTCCTTGGTGCCATAGGAACCGGAACGCTGGATCAGTTCGTCGAGCATCGGAATCAGGCTTTCGCCGCCTTCCAGGCCGAAACGCTTGGTGCCCGGGTATTTGGTACCCAGGTATTTTTCAAGACCTTCAGCGGCGGTCACGCGCTCAAGCAGATGGCTGCGCACATCGGCGGACAGGACCGGACGGCCACGCACGCCTTCCAGGCGATGCTGGAACCAATGGCGCTGCTCGGAATCGGTGATGTGCGTGAACTCAGCGCCGATGGTGCGGCAATATGTCTGCTGCAACGCTTCGTGAATTTCGCGTAGGCTCGCTTCCTCTTTGCCGATGAACAGGTCGCCGGCACGGAAGGTCGTATCAAGATCGGCATTGGTCAAGCCGTAATGATTGATCGACAGGTCAGCAGGTGCAGGACGCTGCCAGAGCCCCAGCGGGTCAAGCTGGGCCGCCTGGTGGCCGCGCATCCGGTAAGCCTGGATCAGTCGCAGTACTTCAACTTGCTTCTTCTCGTGCTCACTGCTCACGCTGCCGGCGGAAACCGGTTGGGCGCGGCGCTGGTTCTTTGCCAGCAACACGAAATGATCGCGAATCGCAGCATGCGATACATCGGTGGCAGCGTTGCCGTCTGAAGACAACGTCTGAAATTTGGTGCGCCATTCTTCTGGCACAGCGTTAGGGTCGTGCAGGTAGAGCTCATAAAGCTCTTCCACATAGGCAGCGTTACCACCTGAAAGATAGCCGCTGTTCCACATGCGCTGCATCACGCTTTCTTGCATGCTTGGTCACCCTCGATTTGGGGACACCACCGGCGAAAACACCGAGTTTGCTTGCAAAAGGCCAAGTGCAGCGACCAGAACAAGCCACTAGGATCACGCTGATAGTTCGGGTACCAACCCGAATGCCCCTGCTTGTCTCATTTCTTCAAAATAAGAGCCGCGGCTTTGTAAGTCGCTGCTCAAGTTAAAACTACGGCGCCGGTTGAAGCCTGCGCCGCAGCATTTACGGGCACAACGGTCCTGCTTTTACTGCAACGTCAGTTACACGCCGCTCTGCAGCAGCATGTTACGGATGTGACCAATGGCCTTAGTCGGGTTCAGGCCTTTGGGACATACGTTGACGCAGTTCATGATCCCGCGGCAGCGGAATACGCTGAACGGGTCATCCAGCGAAGCCAGACGCTCGGACGTCTTGGTGTCACGGCTGTCTGCCAGGAAGCGGTAGGCTTGCAGCAGCGCAGCCGGGCCCAGGAACTTGTCCGGGTTCCACCAGAAGGACGGGCACGACGTCGAGCAGCAAGCGCACAGGATGCACTCGTACAGGCCGTCGAGTTTTTCGCGCTCTTCCGGGGACTGCAGACGCTCGATGGCCGGAGCCGGCGTGTCGTTCTGCAGGAACGGCTTAACTTTCTCGTATTGCTTGTAGAAGATGCTCATATCGACGACCAGGTCACGGATAACCGGCAAACCTGGCAGTGGACGAACGATCAGCTTGTTGCCCTTGACCACGGCCGACAGCGGCGTGATGCACGCCAGGCCGTTTTTGCCGTTGATGTTCATGCCGTCGGAACCGCACACACCTTCACGGCAAGAGCGACGATAGGAGAAACCTTCGTCCTGCTCTTTGATCAGTGCCAATACATCCAGCACCATCAGGTCTTTACCGCCGGTATCGACCTGGAATTCCTGCATGAACGGCGCGGCGTCCTGATCAGGGTTGTAGCGATAAACACTGACTTTCAACATGGCAGCCACCCTTAGTAAGTCCGAATCTTCGGTTCAAACGTCGGCACCGTCTTCGGCGAGAAGTTCACGGCACGCTTGGTCACGCGCTTGTCACCCGGGAAGTACAGGGTGTGGCACAACCAGTTCTCGTCGTCGCGGTCTTCAAAGTCTTCACGGGCGTGAGCACCACGGGATTCCTTGCGAACCTCGGCGGCGATCGCCGTCGCTTCAGCCACTTCCAGCAGGTTCTGCAGTTCAAGGGCTTCGATCCGAGCGGTGTTGAACGCCTGGCTCTTGTCGTTGATCTTGACGTTGGCGATGCGTGCGCGCAGGTCGGCCAACTGGGCGATGCCCTTCTGCATGTATTCGCCGGTACGGAACACACCGAAGTAGTTCTGCATGCAGCTTTGCAGCTCGCGACGCAGGGTTGCCACGTCTTCGCCGTCAGTGCGCTCGTTCAGAGCGTTCAGGCGCGCCAGGGCGGCTTCGATGTTGGCGTCGGTGGCGTCATCGTATTCGATGCCGTCGGTCAGGGCTTTTTCCAGGTGCAGGCCGGCAGCGCGGCCGAATACCACCAGGTCGAGCAGCGAGTTGCCGCCCAGGCGGTTGGCACCGTGAACCGATACGCAAGCCACTTCGCCTACTGCGAACAGGCCGTGAATGATCTCGTCCACGCCTTCGGCATTCTGGGTGATGGCCTGGCCATGAATGTTGGTCGGCACGCCGCCCATCATATAGTGGCAGGTCGGAACCACCGGAACCGGAGCAACCACCGGGTCAACGTGAGCAAAGGTCTTGGACAGCTCGCAGATACCTGGCAGACGGCTGTGCAGCACTTCTTCGCCCAGGTGATCGAGCTTGAGCAGCACGTGGTCGCCGTTCGGGCCACAGCCGTTGCCGGCGATGATCTCTTTAACCATCGAACGGGCCACAACGTCGCGACCGGCAAGGTCTTTCGCGTTCGGAGCATAACGCTCCATGAAACGCTCGCCGTGCTTGTTGATCAGGTAGCCACCTTCACCACGGCAACCTTCGGTCACCAGTACACCGGCGCCGGCGATGCCGGTCGGGTGGAACTGCCACATTTCGATGTCCTGCACCGGCACGCCTGCACGCAGGGCCATGCCGACGCCGTCACCGGTGTTGATCAGGGCATTGGTGGTGGACGCGTAGATACGGCCTGCACCGCCGGTCGCCAGCACGGTAGCCTTGGCGCGGATGTAGGTGGTTTCACCGGTTTCGATGCAGATGGCGATGACGCCGACGAACTCGCCCTTGCCGTTCTTCACCAGATCGACAGCGTAGTACTCGTTCAGGAACGTGGTACCGGCTTTCAGGTTGCCCTGATAAAGGGTGTGCAGCAGCGCGTGACCGGTACGGTCGGACGCGGCGCAGGTACGGGCAGCCTGCCCGCCTTTACCGTAATCCTTCGACTGGCCGCCGAATGGACGCTGGTAGATACGGCCTTGCTCGGTACGGGAGAACGGCAGACCCATGTGGTCCAGCTCGAACACCGCAGCCGGGCCTTCCTGACACATGTATTCGATAGCGTCCTGGTCACCGATGTAGTCGGAACCCTTGACGGTATCGTACATGTGCCAGCGCCAGTCATCGTTCGGATCGGCGGAAGCGATGGCGCAGGTGATGCCACCCTGGGCCGATACAGTGTGCGAACGCGTCGGGAACACCTTGGTGATCACGGCGGTCTTGTGGCCACCCTGGGCCAGCTGCAGCGCAGCGCGCATGCCGGCACCGCCGCCACCAATAATGATGGCGTCGAATGAAATAGTTGGAATGTTAGCCATGAATCAGATACCCCAAAGAATCTGCACACCCCAGACGAAGTAAGCGAACATCGCGATGCCGCATACTGCCTGGAAGAGGAAACGGACTGCGGTCGCGGACTTGCCCAGCGCCATTGGCGTCAGGTAGTCGGTCGCGATGGTCCACATGCCGACCCAGGCGTGAGCGCCCAGGGCGACAAGGGCCAGCAGGCTGAAGATTCGCATCGCATTGTGGGCGAACAGGCCGTGCCACTGCTCAAAGCCGATGCCCGGGTTTGCGACGAGGTATCCGATCAGGAAAATGAAATAAGCCGCGAGAACGACCGCAGACACACGCTGTGCCATCCAGTCATAGAGGCCCGAACGCGACAGATTCGTTACGCTGGTTACCATATCCAAACTCCTGCCAGAACGATCAGCACCACGGAAATGGCGATGATGATTTTCGAGCCCAGGCGGCCGCCTTCGAGCGTCTCACCGATACCCGCATCCATGATCAAGTGGCGCACGCCGGCTACCAGGTGATACAGCAGAGCGGACAGGAGGCCCCATGCTACGAACTTGGCCAGCGGGCTGGTCAAGGTTGCCTTCACCTCGGCAAAACCTTCCTCGGAACCCAGGGATTTGCTCAATGCGTAAAGCATGATGCCCAGGCCCAGGAACAGGATGATGCCGGAAACACGGTGCAGGAACGACGTAACGCCGGTGATGGGGAGTTTGATGGTCCTTAGGTCTAGGTTTACAGGTCGTTGGCTATTCACGGCTTTTTTTCACACTGAAGAGCCCCTAACAATCAGGGCAAAGTTGTTGGGGAGTGCGACTGGTCAGGTAAGCACCACCCAGGGAGTGCGACCCCCAATGAAAGCAAGCCCAAAAGCCCTTGGCGGTCGGTGGCCGAGTATAGACAGTTAGGTTACTAATGACAACGCGCACACCTCACCCTAATAGCTGATTGCGCTGACGGGATAAAAGGCGTAAATGGCAGGCAATTTCGACGAAAAAGTACGGTTAAAGCCTTCTGGAGCAAGACTTTAGGCAAATTGACATCTGAATTTATCTCACTATAGTGGTGCGGGCCCTGCGTGGGGGGTCTGTCTGATGATTTGAAGCATAAATAGGAGGCCACATGGCTGACAAAAAAGCGCAGTTGATCATCGAGGGCGCAGCCCCCGTCGAGCTGCCCATTTTAACCGGCACCGTTGGTCCCGATGTTATCGACGTACGGGGCCTGACGGCCACGGGCCGTTTCACTTTCGACCCAGGCTTCATGTCGACCGCCTCTTGCGAGTCGAAGATCACCTATATCGATGGCGATAATGGCATTCTGCTTCACCGCGGCTACCCGATCGAGCAACTCGCCGAACAGTCGGACTATCTGGAAACCTGCTACCTGCTGCTAAATGGCGAATTGCCAACAGCCGAGCAGAAAGCCCAGTTCGTCAGCACCGTGAAGAACCACACCATGGTTCACGAGCAGCTGAAGACCTTCTTCAACGGCTTCCGTCGCGACGCCCACCCGATGGCCGTCATGTGCGGCGTGGTCGGCGCCCTGTCGGCCTTCTATCACGACTCCCTGGACATCAATAACCCGCAGCATCGCGAAATTTCCGCGATCCGCCTGGTTGCCAAGATGCCGACCCTGGCCGCAATGGTTTACAAGTACTCCATGGGCCAACCCATGATGTACCCGCGCAACGACCTGACGTACGCGGAAAACTTCCTGCACATGATGTTCAACACGCCGTGCGAGATCAAACCGATCAGCCCGGTGCTGGCCAAGGCCATGGATCGGATCTTCATCCTTCACGCCGACCACGAACAGAACGCCTCCACCTCTACCGTACGTCTGGCGGGCTCTTCGGGTGCCAACCCGTTCGCCTGTATCGCCGCCGGTATCGCCGCGGCGGTGCGAACGAAGCCGTATTGACCATGCTCGATGAAATCGGCGATGTCTCGAACATCGACAAATTCATCGCCAAGGCCAAGGACAAGAACGACCCGTTCAAGTTGATGGGCTTCGGTCACCGGGTCTACAAGAACCGCGACCCGCGCGCTACCGTCATGAAGCAGACCTGCGACGAAGTGTTGAAGGAACTGGGCATCAAGAACGATCCGCAACTCGAACTGGCCATGCGCCTGGAAGAGATCGCCCTGACCGACCCGTACTTCATCGAACGCTCGCTGTACCCGAACGTCGACTTCTACTCGGGGATCATCCTCAAGGCGATCGGCATTCCCACCAGCATGTTCACCGTGATCTTCGCCCTGGCGCGGACAGTGGGCTGGATCTCCCACTGGAAGGAAATGCTCTCGAGCCCGTACAAGATTGGCCGCCCGCGCCAGTTGTACACCGGCTACGAGTCGCGTGATATCACCAAGCTGGAAGATCGCAAGTAAGCATTTAGCTGCAAGCTGTACTGAGAACGGCCTCCCTTAGTGGAGGCCGTTTTTATTTGTGTCGTCTGAGCTGGCCTCATCGGGGGCAAGCCCCCTCCCACATTTGACTGTATTCACACGTTCAGATGTGTAAACGCAATCCAGTGTGGGAGGGGGCTTGCCCCCGATGAGGCCAGACCAGACACCACAAATCCCCAGACAAAAAAATACCCCGGCCTTTCGACCGGGGCATTTCTCTATGCAGTGAAAAGCTTAGTGGTTAACCGCCCCACTCGCCCCCAGGCCCGTCTGCGAACGCACAAACTGCGGGAAGTACAGCGCACGCTCTTTCTCCGCCGCCGCCGACTTGTCGGTGATGGAGAAGAACCAGATACCGACGAACGCAATGATCATCGAGAACAGCGCCGGGTACTCGTACGGGAAGATGGCTTTTTCATGGTGCAGGATCGAGACCCAGATGGTCGGACCCAGCACCATCAGGCCCACGGCACTGACCAGGCCCAGCCAGCCACCAATCATGGCGCCACGGGTGGTGAGGTTTTTCCAGTACATGGAAAGCAGCAGTACCGGGAAATTACAGCTGGCGGCAATCGAGAACGCCAGGCCGACCATGAACGCAATGTTCTGGCTTTCGAACAGAATCCCCAGGCCGATAGCCAACACCGCCAGGGCGATGGTGGTGATCTTCGACACGCGAATCTCGTCCTTCTCGTTGGCCTTGCCTTTCTTGATCACGCTGGCGTACAGGTCGTGGGACACCGCCGAGGCACCTGCGAGCGTCAAGCCGGCAACCACCGCAAGGATGGTGGCGAAGGCCACGGCCGAGATGAAGCCCAGGAAGATACTGCCGCCCACCGCGTTGGCCAGGTGCACCGCCGCCATGTTGTTGCCGCCGAGCAGAGCACCGGCCGCGTCCTTGAACGCCGGGTTGGTGCTGACCAGCAGGATCGCGCCAAAACCGATGATGAACGTCAGGATATAGAAGTAGCCAATAAAGCCGGTGGCATACAGCACGCTCTTACGCGCTTCCTTGGCGTCACTCACCGTGAAGAAGCGCATCAGGATGTGCGGCAGGCCCGCAGTCCCGAACATCAGGGCAAGCCCCAGGGAGAACGCCGAGATCGGGTCTTTCACCAGGCCGCCGGGGCTCATGATCGCTTCACCTTTAGGGTGAACCTTGATCGCCTCGGAGAACAGCATGTTGAAGTCGAAGTTGACGTGCTTCATCACCATCAGCGCCATGAACGAGGCGCCGGACAGCAGCAGCACTGCCTTGATGATCTGTACCCAGGTGGTCGCCAGCATGCCGCCGAACAGCACGTACAGGCACATCAGGATGCCCACCAGGATCACCGCCACATGGTAATCGAGGCCGAACAGCAGCTGGATCAACTTGCCTGCGCCGACCATCTGCGCAATCAAATAGAAAGCCACCACCACCAGCGAGCCACAGGCCGACAGGCTGCGGATCTGGGTTTGGCCCAGGCGATAGGACGCCACGTCGGCAAAGGTGTACTTGCCCAGATTACGCAGGCGCTCGGCGATCAGGAACAGAATGATCGGCCAGCCCACCAGGAAGCCGATCGAGTAGATCAGGCCGTCATAGCCGGAGGTGAACACCAGCGCGGAAATCCCCAGGAAGGACGCGGCCGACATATAGTCGCCGGCAATCGCCAGGCCGTTCTGGAAACCGGTGATCTTGCCGCCGGCCGCATAGTAGTCGGCCGCCGAGTTGTTGCGCTTGGAGGCCCAGTAGGTGATGCACAACGTCGCGCCGACAAAGGCCACGAACATCAGGATCGCTGCAATATTCAGCGGTTGCTTGTGCACTTCACCGGTCAATGCATCGGCCGCCCAAACGGCGGGCGCAAAGACTGAAGCGCCGAATACAGCCAATAGACGACGGATCATTGCGCAGCCTCCTTGAGAATCGCATTGTTCAGGTCGTCGAATTCGCCGTTGGCGCGTCGTACATAGATGCCGGTGAGGATGAAGGCCGAGACAATCAGCCCGACCCCGATGGGGATGCCCCAGGTGATGGATGAACCAGGGCTGAGCTTGGCCCCCAGCACTTGGGGCCCGTAGGCGATCAACAGGATGAATCCGGAGTAAAGCCCTAGCATGATCGCCGAGAGAATCCAGGCGAACCTTTCCCTTTTCCTGACCAGCTCCTTGAAACGCGGGCTGTTTTGAATCGAGAGGTAAATGCTGTCGTTCATTGTTTTTATCCTCGCAGCACAGCTTTTTTATTATTGGAACGTATCCACTGTATGCGGCTGTGGAAAGGGTTCCAGACGACCTTAGTAGTAGATCGAGTGTAGCGAGGGATTGTGAGAACGCAGGAAGATTTGCGGGGGACAAAAATCAATGTGGGAGGGGGCTTGCCCCCTCCCACAAGGTACATCGGGGAATTTACTTAGCGAGCCACTCGGCGACGCGCTCAGGGTGCTTGGCGACCCAATCCTTGGCCGCTGCGTCCGGTTTGGCACCTTCCTGGATCGCCAGCATGACTTCACCGATTTCATCCTTGGAGGCCCACTGGAATTTCTTCAGGAAAGCCGCCACTTCCGGCGCTTTCGCCTCCAGGCCCTTGCTGCCGATGCTGTTGACGGTTTCAGCAGCACCATAAACGCCTTTCGGGTCATCCAGGAAACGCAGTTTCCACTTGGCGAACATCCAGTGCGGCACCCAACCGGTGACCGCGATGGAATCCTGCTTGTCTTCGGCGCGGGTCAGTTCGGCGATCATTGCGGCGCCCGAGCTGGCTTGCAGTTTGTAGTCGAGCCCGTATTGCTTGATGGCCTCGTCGGTCTTGAGCATCACGCCTGAACCGGCGTCGATGCCGACGATTTTGTTTTTGAAGGTGGTGTCGGTCTTGAGGTCTTCGATGGACTTGGCCTTGACGTACTCCGGCACGATCAAGCCAATTTTCGCATCCTTGAAGTTGGGGCCGTAGTCGACCACCTTGTCCTTGTTCTTGGTCCAGTATTCGCCGTGGGTCACCGGCAGCCAGGCGGACAGCATGGCATCGAGCTTGCCGGTGGCCACACCCTGCCACATGATCCCGGTGGCGACCGCTTGCAGCTTCACGTCATAGCCGAGCTTTTGCTTGATCACTTCAGCCGCCACATGGGTGGTGGCCACGCTGTCGGACCAGCCATCCACATAGCCGATGCTCAGGGTTTTGCTGTCGGCACTGGCCAGTGTGGAGCCCATCGCAACTACCAGAGTGGCAGCTGCGCCCAAGAGTCGTCGCATCTTCATATTACTTCCCCGAAAGTGCTGCGCCCGACGAATGCCGAGCGACGTCAACCTGTTTTTATACGGTGCACCGCGCCCCCTTCACGCGCATCGATCCGGTCGCTGAGGCATCAGTGGAGTACTGACGGTTTTATCATCAACCTGCCGAGGCCTTTACCCTGCTCTGTCAGCGACCTTGGTTGAGCAGGAAACGACATCACATCGCCAGCAGGACGTTTTGTAGGAGTTATCGTCAGAATCACGCCCGAAGTTTGCATGTCAAAATTATGCAGCCGCACTGGCACGCGCCAAATCCGGGTAAGATGCGCGCCTTTGCTCTCCCAGATAAGCCGACCATGCCCGCGACTGCCCGCTTCCCCGCCCTGCCCTATTTTCTTGCTTTGATCCTGGGCGTGCTCGCCCTTGTCGGCTACTGGTATGGCCTCGGCCGGCCGGTGGTGCTGCCGGATGTAGCGAGCGCCAGCCACAAGCTGCAATGTGCGTCCTATACGCCGTTCGACAAGGACCAATCGCCGTTCGACCAGCCCTTCCAGCTGCGTCCCGAGCGCATGGACGCCGACCTGGCCCTGCTGGCCACACGCTTTGAATGCATTCGCACGTACTCCATGACCGGCCTCGAAGCGTTGCCGCAGATGGCGCGCAAGCATGGCCTGAAGGTGATGGCCGGGGCCTGGGTGAGCAGCGACCCGGTGGCGACTCAAAAGGAAATCGACGAGTTGATCACGGCCGCCAATGCCAACCCGGACGTGGTGACCTCGGTCATCGTCGGCAACGAAGCGCTGTTGCGCAAAGAGGTCACCGCTAAACAGCTGGTGACGCTGATCCAGACCGTCAAACGCCAGATCAAGCAGCCGGTCACCTACGCCGATGTGTGGGAATTCTGGCTGCAGCACCCGGAAATCGCCCCGGCGGTGGACTTCCTGACCATCCACCTGCTGCCGTACTGGGAAGATGAGCCATCCGGCATCGACCAGGCGCTCAAGCATGTAGGCGATGTACGCCAGACCTTCGGCCATAAGTTTGCGCCCAAGGACATTCTGATCGGCGAAACCGGCTGGCCCAGTGAAGGACGCCAGCGCGAAACCGCCGTGCCGAGCCGGGTCAATGAAGCCAGGTTCATGCGTGGCTTTGTCGCCATGGCCGAAGCCAATGGCTGGCGCTACAACCTGATTGAAGCCTTTGACCAGCCATGGAAACGCGCCAGTGAAGGGGCCGTGGGCGGTTATTGGGGGCTGTTCGATGCAGACCGTCAGGACAAGGGCATCCTCGCAGGGCCGGTGACCAATGTGCCGTACTGGCCGCTATGGCTGGGCGTCGGCGGGATGATTCTGTTGGGGGCGTTGGTACTGGGCGGACGAGTCCGTACAACCCGCGCGGCCCTTGCACTGCCATGGCTCGGCGCGATCGCGGCGTGCTCCATCGGCACCTGGGCTGAACTGACTCGCGTGACTGCTCGTTTTAATGATGAGTGGGTGTGGGCCGGCTTGCTGCTGGTGTTGAACCTGCTGGTACTGGCCCACGCCGCACTGGCGCTCGGCGCCCGTGATGGCTGGCGTGAGCGGGTGTTCAACTGGCTGGAGCAACGGGCGGGCTGGCTGGTGGCGATTGCCGGGTTTGCCGGCGCTGTGATGATGCTCGCGTTGGTGTTCGATCCGCGTTATCGCAGCTTCCCGAGCGCGGCGCTGGTACTGCCGGCCCTGGTGTACCTGGTGCGCCCGGTGACCGGGCCGCGTCGGGAGATCGCGCTGCTGGCCTTTATCATCGGTGCCGGCATTGCGCCGCAGTTGTACCGTGAAGGCTTGTTGAATCAGCAGGCTTGGGGGTGGGCGGTGGTGAGTGTGCTTATGGTTGTGGCTTTGTGGCGTTGTTTGCGGGTGCGCAAGGCTTAACCCCCCCCCTGTAGGAGCGAGCTTGCTCGCGAAGAACGCCAGTGCAACGCGGGGCCTCAGACTCCCCGCGTTATCATTAACGATTCTCGCGAGCAAGCTCGCTCCTACGGACCAACCGCAACCCCGCAATCACCACCGCAAACACCGCAAACGTAGTGTTGTACAACGCCAACGCCGGCAACCCGAACACCAACCCCAACACCGCCAGGCCCCACCCCGCACGGCCCGGCACGCAAAACCCCAGCACCGACGTGATCAACGCCGCCCAACCCAGCACCTTGAAATGAATCATCAACCCCAGGTTCGAACGCACCTGGCATTCCCAGCGGCTGGCTTCATCAGCACAAATGCCGACCCACTGCCCATCCTCCATAAAGCCATACCGCGCGGCATAACTGGCCGCCAACCATAATGGCAGGGCGATAAGCAGCAGGATCAATGGCGAACGACGGGACATAGGGCACTCCGATAGGCAAAAACGGCGCTCAGCTTAATCCCCCGGCGGCCGTTAGCAAGGTGTCTGCGCAGATATCTGTTCATCAATGCGTGGCAAAGTGTATCGTCTGCCAGCTATTACTCCGATTCCGACGTTTTTTTCCGACTTTTCGTGCCGAAGGCTGGCACTTCGGTGGCAACGCGGTGGTCATAGCCTGCGAATTTCATTCAGCACCTTTCCTCTTAGGGATTAAGTCATGCTCCGTTCCTTGCGCTGTGCTGCCTTGCTGGGCAGCCTTTTTTTGAGTGCGTCAGCACTGGCCGTCGATATCGACCAGGCCAGCTATGGCTACCCTTTGACGAACCCGTTCGAAGCGACCATTGCCACCACTCCACCCGATCTTCGGCCCACGTTGCCGACCGACGACGAGATCAATCAATCCGATTACACCTTGAACATGCGCCCCGAGCGCGAGTTCAGCCTGCCGGACAACTTCTGGGCGGTGAAGAAACTCACCTACCGCATCGCCAAGCAGGACCGCGCCGCGCCGTTGATCTTTCTGATCGCCGGTACCGGTGCGCGCTTTGACAGCAGCATCAACGAATACCTCAAGAAGCTGTATTACCAGGCCGGCTACCACGTGGTGCAGTTGTCATCGCCGACCAGCTTCGACTTCATCAGCGCCGCATCGCGCTTCGCCACCCCGGGTATCACCCAGGAAGACGCCGAAGACATGTACCGCGTAATGCAGGCCGTGCGCGCGCAGAACGCTTCGTTGCCGGTGACTGATTTCTACCTCACCGGCTACAGCCTGGGCGCCCTGGATGCAGCGTTTGTCAGCAAGCTCGACGAAACCCGTCGCAGCTTCAACTTCAAGAAAGTGCTGCTGCTCAACCCTCCGGTCAACCTCTACACGTCGATCACCAACCTCGACAAGCTGGTCCAGACCGAGGTCAAGGGCATCAACAACACCACCACCTTCTATGAACTGGTGTTGAGCAAGCTGACCCGCTACTTCCAGCAAAAGGGCTACATTGACCTCAATGACGCCCTGCTCTACGACTTCCAGCAGTCCAAACAGCACCTGACCAACGAACAGATGGCCATGCTGATCGGCACCTCGTTCCGCTTCTCGGCTGCCGATATCGCCTTTACTTCGGACCTGATCAACCGCCGCGGCCTGATCATCCCGCCCAAATACCCGATCACCGAAGGCACCAGCCTCACGCCGTTCCTCAAGCGTGCCCTGCAGTGCGACTTCGACTGCTACCTCACCGAACAGGTGATCCCGATGTGGCGCGCCCGTTCCGACGGCGGCAGTCTGCTGCAACTGGTGGACCAGGTGAGCCTGTATGCGCTCAAAGACTACCTGCACGCCAGCCCGAAGATCGCCGTGATGCACAACGCCGACGACGTGATCCTTGGCCCGGGCGACCTGGGTTTCCTGCGTAAAACCTTCGGCGATCGCTTGACCGTCTACCCGCTGGGCGGCCACTGCGGCAACCTCAATTACCGCGTCAACGCCGACGCCATGCTGGAGTTCTTCCGTGGCTAAATATCTTCTGCTGCTTGCCGCACTAATGTGCGCAGGCGTGGCCAATGCCGACAACAGCAAGGCCCACGAACCGGTCAAGGTCGATGCCGACGGCTTCAAGGAGCCGCTGACCAAACTCAAGTTCAACGCAGGCCTCGACCAGCGTGAATTCGAACGTTCGTCGCTGACCGCGCTCAACGTGTATGACCCGCTGGAGTCGTGGAACCGCCGCGTATACCACTTCAACTATCGCTTCGACCAGTGGGTGTTCCTGCCGGTGGTGGACGGTTACCGCTACGTCACCCCAAGCTTCCTGCGCACCGGCGTAAGCAACTTCTTCAACAACCTGGGCGACGTGCCCAACCTGTTGAACAGCCTGCTGCAACTCAAGGGCCATCGCTCCCTGGAGACCACCGGACGCCTGCTCGTCAACACCACCATCGGCATCGCCGGCCTGTGGGACCCGGCCACCGCCATGGGCCTGCCGCGCCAGAGCGAAGACTTCGGTCAGACCTTGGGCTTCTACGGCGTGCCCGGCGGCGCTTATGTGGTATTGCCGATCTTCGGCCCGTCGAACCTACGCGACACCGGCGGCCTGCTGGTGGACTACACCGCCGAGTCGCAGATCAACTTCCTCAACGTCTCCGAAGTCAGCTCCAACCACCCGGAAATCTGGGCCCTGCGCGCCGTGGACAGGCGCTACCAGACCAGCTTCCGCTATGGGCAGATGAACTCGCCGTTCGAGTATGAGAAGGTGCGCTACATCTACACCGAGTCGCGCAAGTTGCAGATTGCCGAGTAAACAGCGCCCCTTAGATCGTTCCCACGCTCCGCGTGGGAATGCCAACCAGGACGCTCCGCGTCCCGCTTTCAGCGCAAAACCCAGTATCTGCGCAATGGTGACGCGGAGCGTCACGGGATGCATTCCCACGCGGAGCGAGGGAACGATCATCTACTGACCATAAAAAAGGCCATTCAATCGAATGGCCTTTTTTATGCCTGTTACTTCATGCCCTGAACGTTTTCCAAACCTTGCCGACCACGCTGACCACGGCCAACACCACAGCCCCTGCAATAATCCCCGCCACCGCATTCAACAACGTCGGCATCAACCACGCCAGCGCCCCGCTGTTCTGGCTCACGGTTTCGATCCAGTGATGCATCACCGGCACGCCATGGGTGAGGATGCCGCCGCCGACCATGAACATCGCCGCCGTACCGATCACCGACAGGCTCTTCATCATGTAAGGCGCCGCACTCAGGATGGCGCCGCCGATACTGCGCGCCACTTGGCCCGGTTTCTGTGTCAGCCACAACCCCAAGTCATCCAGCTTGACGATACCCGCCACCAGCCCGTAAACGCCGGCGGTCATGACGATGGCGATGCCCGACAGCACGATCACCTGCTGCGTCAACGCCGCATCGGCCACGATACCGAGGGTGATGGCGATGATTTCGGCCGACAGAATGAAGTCGGTACGGATCGCCCCTTTGATCTTGTCCTTTTCGAAGGCCACCAGGTCGGTCGCCGGGTCGGCCACCGCTTCGGTCAACTGCGCGTGTCCGGCCTGGTCTTCAGCTTTGCTGTGCAGAAATTTGTGCGCGAGTTTTTCGAACCCTTCGAAACACAGGTAGGCGCCGCCCAGCATCAACAGCGGCGTCACCGCCCAGGGGGCGAAGGCGCTGATCAACAGTGCGGTCGGCACCAGGATCAACTTGTTGACGAACGAGCCCTTGGCCACCGCCCACACCACGGGAATTTCCCGCTCGGCGCGCACGCCGGAGACTTGCTGGGCATTGAGCGCCAGGTCATCGCCGAGTACACCCGAAGTCTTCTTCGCCGCCATTTTTGTCATCAGTGCAACGTCATCGAGTACCGCGGCGATATCGTCGAGCAAAACCAACAAGCTGCTTCCTGCCATGAATCGGGTATCCGTTAAGTGAGAGATGAGGCGAGCATAGCGCGGCGCACTGCTGAGCGGGCACATTGTTGAGGCGCGCGGATGGCCGGTGCTACCATGCGCCACCGCCTGTCATGGCAAGGAAACGTCCGGTTTATGAGCAGCATTCGCGAGCGCAACAAAGAAAAAATCCTGCGGGCGGCGAGCGAGGAGTTTGCCGACAAGGGCTTCGCCGCGACCAAAACCAGCGACATCGCCGCCAAGGCCGGGCTGCCCAAGCCCAACGTCTACTATTACTTCAAGTCCAAGGACAACCTCTACCGCGAGGTGCTTGAGAGCATTATCGAGCCGATCCTGGCCGCTTCCACGCCGTTCAATCCCGAGGGCGACCCCAAGGAAGTGTTAAGCAACTATATCCGCTCGAAAATCCGTATCTCCCGCGACCTGCCGTTTGCTTCCAAGGTGTTCGCCAGTGAAATCATGCACGGCGCGCCGCACCTCAGCGCCGAGCAGGTCGAACAGCTCAATGCCCAGGCCAGGCACAATATCGACTGCATTCAGAGCTGGGTGGAGCGCGGCCTCATCGCGGAAATCGAGCCTAATCACCTGATGTTCAGTATCTGGGCCGCGACCCAGACCTACGCGGATTTCGACTGGCAGATTTCGGCGGTGACCGGCAAGGCCAAGTTGGATGAGGCCGATTATGAGGCGGCGGCGCAGACCATTATTCGGTTGGTGCTCAAGGGGTGTGAGCCGGACTGATAGACCGCAGTGCCTGTGCCAATCGGGGGCAAGCCCCCTCCCACACTTGATTGGGTTCACATATTTTCATTTGTGAATACATTCAAATGTGGGAGGGGGCTTGCCCCCGATGCGGTCTTTAGGATCACCCAGGAATCAGGCTGACACCCCCGCATCCGCCATCAACCCCACCCCTTCGATCGCCGTGATCGCGCACTGCTCGTCAATATCCGACGTATCCCCGCTGATCCCGATCGCCCCCAGCACCACGCCGTCCTGATTGCGAATCAACACCCCACCCGGCGCCGGTACCACACTGCCCTGCCCCAGGCTGTTCAGCGCCGCGATAAACGCCGGCCGCTGCTGCGCATCGAGCGCCAGCAGGCGTGAGCCTTTGCCCAGGGCAATCGCGCCCCAGGCTTTGCCGATGGCGATCTGCGGGCGCAGCAGGCTCGCGCCGTCTTCGCGTTGCAGGGCGACCAGGTGCCCGCCACTGTCGAGCACCGCGATGGTCAGCGGCGCGGCGGCAATGGTGCGGCCCGCAGCGAGGGCCTGGCTGGCCAGTTGGGTGGCAATCTTCAAGGTTAAAGCGCTCATGGTGCCGTCCTTCTTTTGTTATTGGGAATACGTTGGAGCGTCTGTTTGATCAGATGCCGGATCGAACAAATAGAACACAATGATATTTGTTTTTGTATACAATATTTCCAAACAAAGCTTCCATACGTCGAAAAAAGTGATTCAGACGAACGCAAAGCTCAGTTTATGAAATGCATTGACCTACGCCGCTCGCCGTGAATACACTTTGCACAGACACCACTTGTATACAATTACAAAACGCAAGAGGCACCAAAACCATGAGCAAAATGAGAGCAATCGAAGCCGCCGTCCTGGTGATGCGCCGTGAAGGGGTGGACACCGCCTTCGGTATCCCGGGCGCCGCGATCAACCCGCTGTATTCGGCCTTGCAGAAGGTGGGTGGCATCGATCACGTCCTTGCTCGCCACGTTGAAGGCGCCTCACACATGGCCGAGGGCTACACCCGCACCAAGGCCGGCAACATCGGCGTGTGCATCGGCACCTCGGGCCCGGCGGGCACCGACATGGTTACCGGCCTGTACAGCGCCTCGGCCGATTCGATCCCGATCCTGTGCATCACCGGGCAAGCGCCGCGCGCCCGGATGCACAAGGAAGATTTCCAGGCCGTGGACATCACCAGCATCGTCAAGCCGGTGACCAAGTGGGCGACCACCGTCCTGGAGCCCGGCCAGGTGCCCTACGCGTTTCAAAAAGCTTTTTATGAGATGCGCTCCGGCCGCCCCGGCCCGGTCTTGATCGACTTGCCGTTCGACGTACAAATGGCCGAGATCGAATTCGACATCGACGCCTACCAACCGCTGCCCCTGGCCAAGCCTTTGGCTACCCGCATCCAGGTGGAGAAGGCCCTGGCCCTGCTCGACCAGGCAGAGCGCCCTTTGCTGGTCAGCGGCGGTGGCGTGATCAACGCCGACGCCAGCGAGTTGCTGGTGGAATTCGCCGAGCTGACGGGCATCCCGGTAATTCCGACCCTGATGGGCTGGGGCACTATCCCTGACGATCACCCGCTGATGGTGGGCATGGTCGGCCTGCAGACGTCCCATCGTTACGGCAACGCGACGATGCTCAAGTCCGACGTGGTCCTGGGTATCGGTAACCGCTGGGCCAACCGCCACACCGGTTCGGTGGAGGTGTATACCGAAGGCCGCAAGTTCATCCACGTCGACATCGAACCGACGCAGATCGGCCGCGTGTTCACCCCGGACCTGGGCATCGTGTCCGACGCCGGTTCCGCGCTGACGATGTTCATCGAAGTGGCCCGCGAGTGGAAAGCCGCCGGCAAGCTCAAGGACCGCAGCGCCTGGCTGCACGACTGCCAGCAGCGCAAGGCCACCCTGCACCGCAAGACTCACTTCGACAACGTACCGGTCAAGCCGCAACGGGTGTATGAAGAGATGAACCAGGTGTTCGGCAAAGACACCTGCTACGTCAGCACCATCGGCCTGTCACAGATTGCCGGCGCGCAGTTCCTCCACGTCTACAAACCACGCCACTGGATCAACTGCGGCCAGGCGGGCCCACTGGGCTGGACCATTCCGGCGGCGCTCGGGGTGGTCAAGGCCGACCCGAGCCGCAAGGTGGTGGCGCTCTCTGGCGACTACGACTTCCAGTTCATGATCGAAGAGCTGGCCGTCGGCGCGCAGTTCAAGCTGCCGTATATCCACGTGGTGGTGAACAACTCGTATCTGGGGCTGATCCGCCAGGCACAACGCGGTTTTGAAATGGACTACTGCGTGCAGTTGTCTTTCGACAACCTCAACGCCCCGGAACTCAACGGCTATGGCGTCGACCATGTGGCCGTCGCCGAGGGACTGGGTTGCAAGGCGTTGCGGGTGTTAGAGCCGAGCCAGATCCAACCGGCGCTGCGCCGCGCCCAGGAAATGATCGAAGAATTCAAGGTGCCGGTGATCGTTGAGATTATTCTGGAACGGGTGACCAATATTTCCATGGGCACCGAGATCAACGCCGTCAACGAATTCGAAGACCTGGCCCTGGTCGGCAACGACGCACCGACCGCCATTTCCCTGCTCGATTAAGGAGAACCCTATGCCGCGCTTTGCCGCCAACCTGTCCATGCTGTTTACCGAACAGGAATTCCTTGCCCGCTTCAAAGCGGCCGCCGATGCGGGCTTCGAAGGTGTGGAATACCTGTTCCCGTATGAGTTCAGTTCAGCCGACATCAAGGCGCAGCTCGACGCCAACGGTCTGACCCAGGTGCTGTTCAACCTGCCCGCCGGGGACTGGACCAAAGGCGAGCGCGGCCTGGCCTGCCACCCCGACCGGGTGGAAGAATTCCGCGCCGGGGTCAAGCTGGCCATCGCCTACGCCCAGGTGCTGGGCAATACCCAGGTCAACTGCCTGGCGGGTATTGCGCCGCAAGGCGTGGATGACGAAACCGTGGAAAAGACTTTCGTCGCCAACCTCAAGTACGCCGCCAACGCGTTGCAGGCGGCGGGCATCAAGCTGGTGATGGAGATGATCAACACCCGCGACATCCCCGGGTTCTACCTGAACAACACCGCCCAGGCCCTGTCGATTCGCGAGCAGGTGGGCAGTGACAATCTGTTCCTGCAGTACGACATCTATCACATGCAAATCATGGAAGGCGATTTGGCCCGGACCATGGCGACGCACCTGGGGGTCATCAACCATATCCAGCTGGCGGACAACCCAGGGCGTAATGAGCCGGGGACGGGAGAGATCAATTACCGGTTCCTGTTCGAGCATCTGGACCGCATCGGGTATGCGGGTTGGGTTGGCTGTGAATACAAGCCGTTGACCACTACCGAAGCGGGTTTGGGTTGGCTCAAAACCCATAACGCCATCTAACAGGCACCGGCAGCTTATGTGGGAGGGGGCTTGCCCCCGATAGCAGTGGTTCAGTCACATCACCTACACCTGACACACCGCAATCGGGGGGCAAGCCCCCTCCCACATTGGACCGCTGTGTCTGGCAGACCTCAAACACGTTTGCCTACCGAATAAAAAAGAGGACCTCATAAATGGCTAAAATCGGATTTATCGGCACCGGCATCATGGGCCAACCCATGGCCGCCAACCTGCAGAAAGCAGGGCATCAATTGTTTCTTTCCGAGCATCACGGCAACGCGCCCGCCGAGCTGATCGCTGCCGGCGCGGTGGCGCTGGCCAACCCGCAGCAAGTGGCCCAGGAAGCCGAGTTCATTATCGTGATGGTGCCGGATACCCCTCAGGTCGAAGACGTGCTGTTCCGGGCTGACGGCGTGGCCGCCGGGCTGTCGCCCCATAAAGTGGTGATCGACATGAGTTCGATCTCCCCCACCGCCACCAAGGCGTTCGCGGCCAAGGTCAACGAGACCGGCGCGCAGTACCTGGATGCCCCGGTGTCCGGTGGTGAAGTCGGCGCCAAGGCCGGCACGCTGAGCATCATGATCGGTGGCGAGCCGCAGACCTTCGAGCGCGCCCTGCCGCTGTTCCAGGCCATGGGCAAGAACATCACCCTGGTCGGCGGCAACGGCGATGGCCAGACCGCCAAGGTCGCCAACCAGATCATTGTCGCGCTGAATATCCAGGCGGTGGCCGAAGCGCTGCTGTTCGCCTCGAAAAATGGCGCGGACCCGGCCAAGGTGCGTGAAGCGCTGATGGGCGGCTTTGCGTCGTCGAAAATTCTCGAAGTGCATGGCGAACGCATGATCAAGGGCACCTTCGACCCGGGTTTCCGTATCAACCTGCACCAGAAGGACTTGAACCTGGCCCTGGCCGGGGCCAAGGAGTTGGGGATCAACCTGCCGAACACCGCCGGCACCCAGCAAGTGTTCAGCACCTGCGCCGCGCTTGGTGGCGGCAACTGGGACCACTCGGCGCTGATCAAGGGCCTGGAGCATATGGCGAATTTCTCGATTCGCGATAAATAAGCTGCAATGAAATGCAAATCCGTGTGGGAGGGGGGCAAGCCCCCTCCCACATTTGCCCCTCATTTCATAGCTGGACTGTTGCATCCCTAATAACAAGATTCCCCGGAGCCCGCTTATGTCGGTCGATCCGCAACACCTGCTTCGCGAGCTGTTTGCCACAGCCATCGACGCCGCCCACCCCCGGCAAGTCCTTGAACCTTACCTGCCCGCCGACCGCAGCGGCCGTGTGATCGTGATCGGCGCCGGCAAGGCCGCCGCCGCCATGGCGCTGGTCGTGGAGCACTGCTGGCAGGGCGAGGTCAGCGGCCTGGTCGTCACCCGCTACGGCCACGGTGCACCGTGCAAGAAAATCGAAGTGGTCGAGGCCGCGCATCCCGTGCCCGACGCTGCCGGCCTGGCCGTGGCCAAACGCGTGCTGGACCTGATCAGTGACCTGAACGAACACGATCGCGTGATCTTCCTGCTCTCCGGTGGCGGCTCCGCCTTGCTCGCCCTGCCCGCCGACGGCATCACCCTGGCCGACAAGCAAAGCCTTAACAAAGCCCTGCTCAAGTCCGGCGCCACCATTGGCGAGATGAACTGCGTGCGCAAGCATCTGTCGGCGATCAAGGGTGGTCGGTTGGCGAAGGCCGCCTGGCCCGCCACGGTCTACACCTACGCCATTTCCGATGTGCCGGGCGACCTGGCCACGGTAATCGCTTCCGGCCCCACCGTCGGCGACCCCAGCACCTCGCAACAGGCCCTGGCGATCCTCAAGCGCTACGGCATCGACATCCCGGCCTCGGTGCGCAGTTGGCTGCAAGACCCCGCCTCGGAAACCGTCAAACCCGGCGACCCGCTGCTGGCGCGCAGCCACTTCCAATTGATCGCCCGGCCGCAGCAATCCCTGGAAGCGGTGGCGGTTAAAGTGCGCCAGGCCGGTTTCAGCCCGCTGATCCTCGGCGACCTCGAAGGTGAGGCGCGCGAGGTGGCCAAGGTGCACGCCGGCATCGCCCGGCAAATCGTGCAGCACGGCCAGCCGTTGGCGGCGCCGTGCGTGATCCTCTCCGGCGGCGAAACCACCGTCACCGTGCGCGGCAATGGCTGTGGCGGGCGCAACGCGGAATTTTTGCTCAGCCTCACCGACAGCCTCAAGGGCCTGCCCGGCGTCTACGCCCTGGCCGGCGACACCGATGGCATCGACGGCTCGGAAGACAACGCCGGCGCGCTCATGACCCCGTGCAGCTACCGCCGTGCCGAAGCCCTGGGCCTGAGCGCCAGCGACGAGTTGGATAACAACAACGGCTACGGCTATTTCGCCGCCCTGGGCGATTTGATCGTCACCGAGCCGACCCGCACCAACGTCAACGACTTCCGCGCCATCCTGATCCTTGAGACCGCCAAACATGACGCCTGACAAGAAGGTCAAAATCCTCGCCACCCTGGGCCCGGCCACCGCTGGGATCGATAACATCCGCGAGCTGGTGCAGGCCGGGGTGAACATCTTTCGCCTCAATTTCAGCCACGGCGACCACGCCGATCACGCGCAGCGCTATGAGTGGATTCGCCAGGTAGAGCGCCAACTGAATTACCCGCTGGGCATCCTCATGGACCTGCAAGGGCCCAAGCTGCGCGTCGGGCGCTTTGCCGAGGGCAAGGTGCAACTGGTGCGCGGCCAGGCGCTGCGCCTGGACCTGGATGAAACACCGGGCGATCAACGCCGGGTCAACCTGCCCCACCCGGAAATCATCGCGGCACTGGAGCCCGGCATGGACCTGTTGCTGGACGACGGCAAGCTGCGCCTGCGCGTCATCACCCGGCACGCCGACGCCATCGACACCACCGTGCTCAATGGTGGCGAGCTGTCCGACCGCAAAGGTGTGAATGTGCCCCAGGCACTGTTGCAACTCAGCCCGCTGACCGCCAAGGACCGTCGCGACCTGAGCTTCGGCCTGGAGCTGGGCGTGGACTGGGTGGCGCTGTCGTTCGTGCAGCGCCCGGAAGATATCCGCGAAGCTCGCGCACTGATCGGCGACCGGGCCTTCCTGATGGCCAAGATCGAGAAGCCCTCGGCGGTGCAACAACTGCGCGAAATCGCCGAATTGAGTGATGCGATCATGGTGGCCCGCGGCGACCTGGGCGTGGAAGTGCCGGCCGAAAGCGTGCCGCACATCCAGAAGGACATCATCAAGACCTGCCGCCAACTGGGTAAACCGGTGGTGGTGGCGACCCAGATGCTCGAGTCCATGCGTTTCTCTCCGGCACCGACCCGCGCCGAAGTCACCGACGTGGCCAATGCGGTGGCCGAAGGGGCGGATGCGCTGATGCTGTCGGCCGAAACGGCCTCGGGCGAATACCCGCTGGAAGCCGTGCAGATGATGAGCAAGATCATCCGCCAGGTGGAAAACGGCCCGGATTACCAGGCCCAGCTGGATGTCAGCCGGCCCGGGGCGGATGCCACGGTGTCGGACGCCATCAGCTGCGCGATCCGCCGCATCAGCAGCATCCTGCCGGTGGCGGTGCTGGTGAACTACAGCGAGTCGGGCGCCTCCAGCCTGCGCGCGGCACGGGAGCGGCCGGTGGCGCCGATCCTCACGCTCACGCCAAACCTGTCCACGGCGCGGCGCTTGAGCGTGGCGTGGGGGGTGCACTCGGTGGTCAATGATCGGCTTCGGCAGGTGGATGAGGTGTGTTCCACCGCGCTTGAGATCGCCCAGGCTCAGGGCATGGCGCAGCGTGGGGATACGTTGGTGATTACTGCGGGGGTGCCATTTGGGCAGTTGGGGTCGACCAATTCCTTGCGTATCGAAACCCTACTGTAGGAGCGAGCTTGCTCGCGAAGAACGTCAACGCTGACGCAGGCATCCTGAATGCACGCGGCGCCTTTAGGTTTTTCGCGAGCAAGCTCGCTCCTACAGGGAGTTGCCATGCACAATCCAACCTGCCCCGACTGGGCCGAAGCCCTGCTCAACGGCTTCAGCCAGATCTTTCTCCAGCGCCATCCGCTGTGCGGCCTGCTGTGCCTGTTGGCGATCCTGATCGGCGCGCCGGGGTTGCTCGGCGGCGCATTGCTGGGTGGCGTCGCAGGCTTGCTCACGGCGCAGCGCCGAGGCTACCCCAAGGCTGAACGCCAGGCCGGGCTGTACAGCTACAACGGCGTATTGCTGGGCGTGTTGATCAGCCAGCACCTCGCCTGGTCGGCCCTGGTGGTGCCGCTGATCCTGGCCTGTGGCGGCTTGAGCGCAATGCTGGTGCGGCAGTGGTCGAAATACGCCGCCCACCCCCAGGATCTGCCCGCCTACACCACACCCTTTGTCGGCCTGGGCTGGTTGTCGCTGGGCAACATCGCGCCCGCGACCTTGGCCCTGAGCGAGCCCGAGCCCCTGACGGTAATCGCTGCGCCATTCACCGGCCTGGCGCAAGTGATGCTGTTGGACCAGCCCCTGGCCGGAGCCTTGATTGCGCTCGGCCTGCTGCTGGCTGATCGGCGCGCCGCCTTATGGGCACTCAGCGGCGCCATCGCCGGCGTGCCGGTCGCCTTGCTGCTGGGCGAAACCAGCGGCGCCCTGCTCGGCCTGCACAGCTATAACCCGGCGCTCGCCGCCCTGGCACTGAGCCAGGCGCGCCGCGAGCCCTGGTTGCCGCTGATCGGCATCGTCCTGGCAATCATGCTCACCCCCGGCTTCGCCGCCCTGCACCTGCCGGCGCTGACGGCGCCCTTCATTCTGACCTGCTGGCTGGTGCGCGCCAGCCAGCGAATACTGCGCAAGCCGCGCATGGACAGTCCGTACGAATCCCCCTAGGCTTTGCCGATATTCAATTCGAGCGGGATTTATGGACAGCAACAACGACTGGCGCCAGCGGCTCTACGTGATGGTTTTCCAAAGCGACACCGTCGCCGGGCGGCGCTTTGACGGCATCCTGTTGTTGATCATCCTCGCCAGCCTGGTGATCGTGATGCTCGACAGCATCGACGAAATTCACCAGAACTACGCTGACGTGCTGGCCTATATCGAGTGGGGCTTCACGCTGATCTTCGCCATCGAGTACGGCCTGCGCCTGTACTGCTCGCCCAAGCCCTTGCGCTACGCCTTCAGTTTTTACGGGCTGGTGGATCTGCTCGCCATCGTGCCCGGCATCCTCGCGTTGTACTACAGCGACGCGCAGTACCTGCTGATTATCCGCATCATCCGCATGCTGCGGATCTTCCGCGTCCTCAAGCTCAGTCCTTACCTCAAGCAGGCCAACTACCTGATGGCGGCGCTGCGCGGCAGCAAACAGAAGATCGTGGTGTTCCTGGTCAGCGTGTGCACCCTGGTGACAGTGTTCGGCACCCTGATGTACGTGATCGAGGGCCCGGAGCACGGGTTTACCAGCATTCCCAAGGGCATCTATTGGGCGATCGTGACGCTCACCACCGTGGGCTTTGGCGATATCGTGCCCAAGACCCCGCTGGGCCAGGTGATTTCCTCGCTGGTGATGATTACCGGCTACTCGATTATTGCCGTGCCGACCGGGATATTCACCGCCGAGCTGGCCAGTGCCATGCGCGGTGAACAGCTGCAGACCGATTGTCCGGTGTGCAAGAAGAACAGCCACGAGCCGAATGCGGCGTTTTGTTCACGCTGTGGCAGCAACCTGTTTAAGAAAGTGGAATAAGCAAAGTTCTTTTTAATCTTTAAGCGACTATGCAGCCCCGGCTATAGTCGCTGGCATTGTGCCTCCCCCCTTCTCTCGAACAACAAGGAATGAGCAGTGAAAAACATCCTCAGCGCCTCCCTCCTGGCCGCCGGCCTGGCCCTGGCCGGCGCCGTCCAGGCGGCTCCGGTCACTCTGCTCAACGTCTCCTACGACGTGATGCGTGATTTCTACAAAGACTACAACGCCGCCTTCCAGAAGCATTGGGACGCCGAGCACCCGAATGACAAGCTGACCCTGCAGATGTCCTTCGGCGGCTCCAGCAAACAAGCGCGCTCGGTGATCGACGGCCTGCCGGCGGACGTGATTACCATGAACATGGCGACCGACATCAACGCCCTGGCCGACAACGGCAAGCTCGTACCGGACAACTGGGTCACCCGCCTGCCGAACAACAGTGCGCCGTTCACCTCGGCCACTGTCTTTATCGTGCGCAAGGGCAACCCGAAAGCCCTGAAAGATTGGCCGGATCTGCTCAAGGACGGCGTGCAAGTGATCGTACCCAACCCGAAGACCTCGGGTAACGGCCGCTACACCTACCTGTCGGCCTGGGGCTATGTGCTGAAGAACGGCGGCGACGAAGAAAAAGCCAAGGCCTTTGTCGGCAAGCTGTTCAAACAAGCGCCGGTACTCGACACCGGTGGCCGGGCCGCGACGACCACCTTCATGACCAACCAGATCGGCGACGTGCTGGTGACCTTTGAGAACGAAGCGGAAATGATCGCCCGTGAATTCGGTCGTGATCAGTTCGAAGTGATCTACCCAAGCGTGTCCGCCGAGGCCGAGCCGCCGGTGTCGGTGGTGGACAAAGTGGTCGAGAAGAAAGGCACCCGCGCCGCCGCCGAAGACTACCTGAAGTACCTGTGGTCGCCGCAAGGCCAGGAAATCGCCGCCAACAACTACCTGCGCCCGCGTGACCCGAACATGCTGGCCAAGTACACCGACCGTTTCCCGAAAGTCGACTTCCTGTCGGTGGAGAAGACCTTTGGTGACTGGCGCACCGTGCAGAAAACCCACTTCAACGATGGCGGGGTGTTTGACCAGATTTACACCGGCCAATAAACGTTCGGGCTGAATAAACACAGTCAGAACTGTGGGAGGGGGCTTGCCCCCGATGGCGGTGGGTCAGTCAGCATATATTGACTGACCCTCCGCTATCGGGGGCAAGCCCCCTCCCACATTGGTTTGGCGTTGAATCATTATTTCGCGGCATGACAGTTATCACCACAAGCGGCCTACTCAGCGCCGGCCGATGTCTTTACTCTCTCATCCCATCGTCCTTCGCCTGCATGAGAACCCCATGAATGCTACCCCCCACGCTGCCGGCACCATGACCCGAGGCATGGTCATGCTGTTTGCGTTTTGCTGCGGCGCCATCGTCGCCAACATCTACTACGCGCAGCCGATTATCGAACTGATCGCGCCGGACATCGGCCTCACGCCGGCAATGGCCAGCCTGATCGTGTCGCTCACGCAGATCGGCTACGCCCTGGGCCTGTTCTTCCTGGTGCCGCTGGGGGACCTGCTGGAAAATCGCAGGCTGATGATCATCACCACGGTGGTGGCCATCGCCAGCCTGTTGGGCGCCGCGTTCACCGAGCAGCCCAACCTGTTTTTGCTGGTGTCACTGCTGATCGGCTTCAGTTCGGTGTCGGTGCAGATCCTGATCCCGTTGGCCGCACACCTGGCGCCTGCCGAATCCCGTGGCCGGGTGGTCGGCAGCATCATGGGCGGCCTGCTGCTGGGCATTCTGCTGGCGCGACCGGTGTCCAGCGTGGTGGCGGACCACTTTGGCTGGCGGGCGATGTTCATGGCGGCGGCGGCATTGATGGCGTTTATCAGTGTGGTGTTGATGCTGACCATTCCCAAGCGCCAACCGACGCACAGCGCCAGTTACGGCCAGTTGCTGGGTTCGCTGGGTACCTTGCTGCGTGAGCAGCCGGTGTTACGCCAGCGTGCGTTTTATCAAGGTTGCATGTTTGCCGCGTTCAGCCTGTTCTGGACCGCCGCGCCACTGGAACTGGTGCGCAACCACGGCCTCAGCCAGACCCAGATCGCGATCTTCGCCCTGGTCGGTGCCATCGGTGCCATCGCCGCGCCTATCGCCGGGCGGCTGGCCGATGCCGGTCACACCCGCCGCGCCTCGTTGCTGGCGATGCTGCTGGGCGCGCTGAGTTTCCTGCCGGCCTTCGTGCACCCGCTGTACAGCGTGATCGGCCTGGCGGTAACGGGCGTCGTGCTGGACTTCTGCGTGCAGATGAACATGGTCCTCGGCCAGCGTGCCGTCTACGCCCTCGACGCCCATAGTCGCAGCCGCCTGAACGCGCTGTACATGACCAGCATCTTCATTGGCGGTGCCTTCGGCTCGGCGATTGCCAGCAGCGTGTACGAACACGGCGGTTGGCTGGGCGTGATGCTGGTGGGCAGTGCATTCCCGCTGGTGGCGTTGTTGCGGTTCCTCAGTGCGTCTCGGCAGGTAGCGGTCGCCAACGCTTAAGAACGCACCAACTTCTCCAAAGCCGCATCCGCCAGAAATGACGAGCGGCTTTTGACGTTGTGTTCACGCACGTAACGGTCGATGCGTTGGATCACATAACCGGGCAAGGTCACATTGACCTTCTCGGTCTTGCCCAGATAGGGCGAGATATCCAGCTCCAACATGCCCCAGCCCATACCGGCGTAGTCTTCATGGGCGTGATGAGTGGCAACCGAGGTTGGCATTGGAATCACCCCGCCCTCTGCGGCAATCTCCTGCAGCATGAGGTGCGCCACTTCCACGGCCGCGTTGTAGGCCTCTTCGAAACTGTCCCCGGCGGTGACGGCGCCCGGAATATCGGGGATCTGGATACCGGTGGCGGTGAAGTCATCGCCCCATTCGATACAGATTGGGTATTGCATGCATGCTCTCCTTAAAACTGAAACAGCCCGGCGCGTTTCCTGATGCTTCTGACGGTGCCCATAGGCAGATCCTTCTTCGGATGCGGCACCGGTATCGTGTGCGGGTTATAGCGGTGGGTGAAAAGGTGATGGCTGCCGGTAACCCGATCCAACACCCAGCCCGCTTCCAGCAACGCCTTGATCAATAGCCTGCTTTGCACCGTCGCCTCCTTGGCTCGGACCGAATAAAAGTAACCCTGGAGTTATATTTATTCAAGCACAGAATGGCCAAGCCTGACTGACGGTTGTTTTACCGGATATTGATGAGAGGTTCGGCGCCGCTTCAGGCTCAAGCCGAGTGCGCGTGGTCCAGGCAACACAGCAAACGGGCGACCGTATGTTCCAGCGGGCCGGAGTTATCCAGCACGAACAAACCCGCGCCATTGGCGGCGATCAGCGCCTCGGTGAACTGCGCGTTGCGCGCCAGACGTTCCTCGATGTCCGCCAGGGCCTCACGCCCGCGCGCGACCAGGCGCTGGCGCAGTACGGCTTGATCAACGGTCAGCAGCAGTACCAGCAGCGTCGGATAACGCTCACGGGTTTGCACCAGGTACGCGCGCGAGCCGTTGACCAGCACGTCCTCCCCGGCCGCCAGCCACTCGTCAATCTCCTTGGGAATGCCGTAGGACAACCCATTGGCCTGCCAACTGAGGGCAAACGCGCCCTGCGCCTGCATCGCTGCAAACTGCGCCGGGCTCACGCCTTGCGCCGCCTCGCCCACCGCTTCCGCCGAGCGCGTAATCACGCGGCGCACAATGCGGCAGCCACGCTCGGCCAACCGGGGGCGTGCGGCATCCAGCAGGCTGTCCTTGCCCGAACCTGAGGGTCCGATGAGATAGATCAACCTGCCTGCCATCACACCACTCTCTTTGCTTGTTTTCGCACGGGTTGGCCCTGGCCCGGTTTGCCTGGTACCGCAGAGTATATCCAGCGATTGCCCGGCAACCAGGCCGGCGGTGGTCACCTTACCGGGAAAGGGTGAGCGGTGACAGCGGTGGATGGCTGCGCTGCTTACTCGTCAGCACTCAGACGGCGCAACGGCTGAGCCAGCCAGGATCATTCCCACGCTCCGCGTGGGAATGCCGCTCTGGACGCTCCGCGTCCTGCTTTTTGCGCACTGGTGACGCGGAGCGTCACGGGATGCATTCCCACGCGGAGCGTGGGAACGATCAAAACGGCGCAACGCTTGAGCCAGCCAGGAACTTTCCTACGATCTGCGTGGCTTGCAGTTGCTATAACGCACCGTTAGCCTCTCGCAGTCGCTGCTCATCAGCGATCAGGCTTGGTCGCCTGGGTTAGAATGGCGCACAGTGCCGCGCAAGCGGCATTCTTGTGCTCGCGTTATGGCGGGCTGTGCGCGGGAGGGCTCAGGGCCCTGCCGGGTTTCCATTCCCTGGTCGACCAACCTGCGTACAGCTCGCCACCCTTCTGCTTGGTCGCGGACGTGGTGAGCTCCAACTGAATGGAGACTGACCGCATGAAAAAAGTTACGCCAAATCCCCCATCATTCCACTCGGATGACCTTTCACAAACCTCACCCAACCTCATCTTCACCGTCCGACCCGGCCTCGGCACCGAAGCGGCGTTAAGCAATGCCAGCGAAATGCTGGAGTCGGCGACAGTCTGTGCGTACGACTGCGCCGAGCATCTGGATGGCTCAGGCCGCAAGCAGGTGCTGGCGGTCGTGCAGATGATGGAAATTGCACAGTTGTTGGTGAATGAGGCGTTGAACCGGGAGTGTCCTGTAGCTTGATAACAAGATCGTTCCCACGCTCCGCGTGGGAATGCCGCTCTGGACGCTCCGCGTCCTGCTTTTTGCGCACTGGTGACGCGGAGCGTCACGGGATGCATTCCCACGCCGAGCGTGGGAACGATCAATCAGAGGCAAGAAAAAGGCGACCCGAAGGTCGCCTTTTGTCATTGCGCGTATTGCTTGCTCAATCCAGGCGGCACGCCTTGCACGCTGGTCTCTTCCCACGGCCCGTTCGGGCTGATGGAGCGGCTCCAGCCGTTGCTCCAGCGGTAGTAGGTGCGCTGGCGGTAGAACGTGTCGGGCTGGTCGTCGAGGACGTACACCTGCATCTTGCCGTCCCAGTGGCTGGCGGCGCCTGGGGGTGGGGCGAAGGTCGGCGATTTGCTCGGCAGCGGTTTTGGCGGCGGGGTTACCGGGCCGGAGGGTTTGGTGTCGGGCTGGGTCGACGGGCCCGATGGCGGGATGGTCGGGCCGGTGGGGCCCGGAGGTGGCCGGTGAACCGCACAGGCGCTCAGCCCCACGACGAGGCTGAGCAGGGTCATACGTGCAAATGCGTTCATGGGCCTTTCCTCCAATTACTTATCCGGACTGTCGATGGTCAGCTGCTGCAGCGCAGTCATGCTGCTGGCCAAGGGTTGGCTGCGGCCGATCCACTCGCCAGCGGTTGGAACACCTGCCCGGGATATGCGCGCAACCAGTTGGACTTCAGGGAAGTTGGACAGTTTCAACTGCGGCATCATCGCGTCGGCATCGCTCAGTTCCACGGTGACAGGCAGTTCGGCAACGGTGACCCGTTTGGCCGCGAGCGGCGCAGGCGGGCCGCTGACGGCGCGGGCGAAGATAAACACGCTGTCACCCGGCAGGGCCTTGGCTTTCACGTCGGCGGACAGGTCCACGCGCACTTTCAGCACCGCCTTTTGCGCAACAGTGCCGCCGCTCTCCCGGAGCTTTTGCGCAGCGCGATCGATACCGCCTTGCAGCGCCACACGGGAATTGTCGTCGGGCGGCAGTTGCGCCAACAGACGATTCCAGTAGTCGATAGCCTCCTGATAGCGCTGACCTTCAAAGGCGGCAATACCGAGCAGGCCGAGGCTGGTGACTTCCTTTGGATCAAGCTTCAGGGCTTCGTCGGTCAGCGCCTGAACCTTGGGCGACCACTGTTTGCTGTCGGCAAAATACTGCGCCTGGGCCCACTGCCCGAGCAACTCGGGCTGGCGACCGGCCAATGCAACGCTGCGTTCAAACACCTTGGCGGCATCGGCGGAGCGATCCTGGGCCATGTAGGCGCGGCCCAGGAAGTACAGGCCTTCAGCTGAATCCGGTTGGGCCACTGCGGCACGTTCCAGGCGTTGCGTCATGTCGGCCATCGACACCGGCGGCTGGGAGAATTCGCGGGTCAGCTCGACCTTGTCGCTCGCCCCGTAATGCAGGTACAGCGCAACGCCCAGCACCGGCACGAGAAACGCCGCCAACACTGGCAGCGGCTTGCCCAGGCGTGATTCGCGCGGTTTTTCTACGCCTTCGGTATCGGCCAGCAACTCACGCGCAGCTTCGGCACGGCCGGTATCGAGTTGCGCCGCATCCAGGACGCCGTCGTCGCGCTGCACTTGCAGTTCGGCGACGCGCTCTTGGTACAACGCCACGTTCAGCGCGGTGCGATCCTCCTCGCGCTGGGCACGACGGCCGCGCAGCACAGGGATCAACAGGAAACTCAGGGCAATCAACAGCAGCAGGCCGGCTGCGAGCCAGAAATCAATCATCGGTCTTGGTGTCCAGCAGTTGGTCGAGGCGTTTACGCTCTTCGGGGGACAGCGCGTCGCTGCCATCGGCAGGTGCGGCGCGGCGACGACGCACAATGACGGCCATCACCACCACGCCGGTCAGCAGCAGCCCGGCGGGGCCGAACCAGAGCAGCGCGGTCTTGCCGGTAAGCGCCGGTTTATAGCGCACAAAATCACCGTAGCGGTCGACCATGAAGTCGATGATCTGCTGGTTGTCCTTGCCCTCCCCCAGCATGCGGAAGATTTCCTTGCGCAGGTCGGCGGCGATGGGCGCGTTGGAGTCGGCGATGTCCTGGTTCTGGCATTTGGGGCAGCGCAGTTCCTTGGTCAGCTCGCGGAAACGCTCGCGATCACCGTCATTGGCAAATTCGTAGGTGTCGATGGCGGCGTGGGCCACACCGGCCAGGCCCAGCGCCAGTACAGCTGCGACTAACAGACGCTTCATGGTTTGGCCTCGTCGACCAGCGCCTGGTACTTGGCAGCCAGTTGCTCGCGCCACACCACCTCGTCGATCACGCCGACGTACTTGTCGCGGATCACGCCTTTAGCGTCGATAAAGAAGGTTTCCGGAGCGCCATAGACGCCGAGGTTCAGGCCGAGGTTGCCGTCTTCATCGCGAATATCCAGCTGGTACGGGTTGTGAAATTCGGCCAGCCACTTCAAGGCTGCTGCATTGTCGTCCTTGTAGTTGATGCCATAGATCACCACGCCTTTCTCAGCGAGTTTGTTCAACACCGGGTGTTCGACGCGGCAGGAGATGCACCAGGTGCCCCACACGTTGACCAGCGCCGGCTTGCCCAGCAGGTCGGTGCGGGTCAGTTGCTTGTCGCCCTGCACCGTGGGCAGCGAGAATTCCGGGAACGGCTTGCCGATCATGGCCGACGGCAACTCGGCCGGGTCCAGGTACAAGCCGCGATAGAGGAACACTGCCACCACCAGGAACGCTGCCAGCGGCAACACCATCAATCCACGCTTCATACCGCCGCTCCCATGCCGAGGGCTTCACGCACCCGGCTCTTGACCTTGACCCGATACCGCCGGTCCAGCGCCGCGAGCAAACCACCCAACCCGGTCAGCAAGCCGCCGAACCAGATCCAGCGCACGAACGGTTTGACATGCACGCGCACTGCCCAGGCGCCATCGCCCAGGGGCTCACCCAACGCCACGTAAAGGTCACGGGTGAAACCGGCATCGATGCCCGCCTCGGTCATCATCGAACTCTGCACGGTGTACAGGCGTTTTTCCGGGTGTAGCACGGCGATTTCCTTACCGTTGCGCACCACGCGTACGGTGCCTTTGTCTGACGTGAAATTCGGTCCTTCAAAGTGCCTGGCGCCTTCGAAGATGAACTGGTAACCGCCCAGGTCCATGGACTCGCCGGGCGCCAGGCGCAGGTCGCGCTCGGCGCTGTTCTGGCTCGACAACACCACGCCCAGGGCGCAGACGGCGATGCCGATATGGGCGATCTGCATGCCCCAGTAGCTGCGGGTCAGGGTCGGCAGGCCTTTGATCAGGCCCTTGTGGCGGGTCTTGTCGGCGATATCGCGCACGCCGGCCAGCAACACCCAGGCGGCGAGCAGGAAGGTGGCGAGCACCGCCCAGTTGAAGTCGCCGTAGGCAACCCCGGCGATCACAGCCAGGGCCACACTGCCCAGCAGCACCGGCATCAGCATGCCGGCCAGCCATTTCACCGGGGTGTCTTTCCAGCGCACCAGCACACCGACCGCCATCACCACCATCAACAGGCCCATCAACGGAATGAACAAGGCGTTGAAGTACGGCGGGCCGACGGACAGCTTGGCGCCGCTCAAGGCATCCAGCACCAGGGGGTAGAGGGTGCCGAGCAGAATCATCGACGCCGCCACCACCAGCACCAGGTTGTTACCCAGCAGCAAGGTTTCCCGCGACCACAGGTTAAAGCCGACCTGGCTCTTGACCACTGGCGCGCGCAGGGCGAACAGGGTCAGCGAACCGCCGACGACAAACAGCAGGAAGATCAGGATGAATACGCCGCGCGCAGGGTCGGAAGCAAACGCATGCACCGACGTCAGTACGCCCGAACGCACCAGGAACGTGCCGAGCAGGCTGAGGGAAAATGCCGCGATGGCCAGCAACACGGTCCAGCTCTTGAACACGCCGCGTTTTTCGGTGACGGCCAGCGAATGAATCAGCGCGGTGCCGACCAGCCAGGGCATGAAGGAGGCGTTTTCCACCGGGTCCCAGAACCACCAGCCGCCCCAGCCGAGCTCGTAATAAGCCCACCATGAACCGAGGGTGATACCAATGCCGAGGAAGGCCCAGGCGACGATGGTCCATGGCCGCGACCAGCGCGCCCAGGCCGCATCGAGACGCCCGCCGAGCAAGGCGGCGATGGCGAAGGCAAAGGCCACGGAAAAGCCGACATAGCCCATGTAGAGCATCGGCGGGTGCACGATCAGACCGATGTCTTGCAGCAGTGGGTTGAGGTCATGCCCGTCCACGGGGATCTGCGGCAGGATGCGGCTGAACGGGTTGGACGTCATGATCAGGAACAGCAAAAAACCGATGCTGATCATGCCCATCACCGCCAGCACCCGCGCCAGCATGACCTGCGGCAACTGGCGGGAGAACACCGACACGGCGAAGGTCCAGCCACCGAGGATCAGCGCCCACAGCAGCAGCGAACCTTCGTGGGCGCCCCACACGGCGCTGAACTTGTAGTACCAGGGCAGTGCACTGTTGGAGTTATTGGCGACATAGGCGACGGAAAAGTCGTCGGTCATGAATGCGTAGGTCAGGCAACCGAAGGCGAACAGCAGGAACGCAAACTGCCCCCAGGCGGCCGGCTGCGCCAGGCTCATCCACAGGCGGTCACCGCGCCAGGCACCGAGCAACGGCACCACGGCCTGGACGATGGCAAAGCACAGGGCGAGGATCATCGCCAACTGGCCGAGTTCGGGAATAAACAAAGCGGCGTTCATGACTCAGCCCTCCTTGGCAGGGGTTGGAGCGGATTGGCCGCTGTCCTTGAGGGCTTTGGTCACCTCCGGCGGCATGTATTTTTCATCGTGCTTGGCCAGCACTTCATCGGCCACCACCACGCCACTGGCGTTGAGCTTGCCCAGGGCGACGATGCCCTGGCCTTCGCGGAACAGGTCCGGGAGGATGCCACGGTAGGTGATGGTCACGGATTTGCTGAAGTCGGTGACCACGAAGCTTACATCCAGGGAGTCTGCGGAACGCTTCAAGGAGCCCTTTTCGACCATGCCGCCGGCGCGGATGCGCGTATCGACCGGCGCTTCGCCATTGGCGATCTGGGTCGGGGTGTAGAACAGGTTGATGTTCTGCTGCAAGGCACTCAAGGCCAGACCCACGGCAATGCCGACGCCGGCCATGATGGCGAGAATGATCAACAGACGCTTTCTACGCAGCGGATTCACTTTTCGGTCTCCCGGCGCAGACGACGCGCCTCTTGTTGCAGGTAACGCTTGCGCGCCAGCAGCGGCGCGGCGACGTTGAGGGCCAGCACCGCCAGGCAGATGCCATAGGCCGTCCAGACATACAGGCCGTGATGGCCCATGGCGAGAAAATCACTGAAAGAAGCAAAACTCATCCGCGCGCTCCCAGACAGGCTTGCACGTGGGCCTTGACCCAACTGGCGCGGGCTTCACGCTTGAGCACTTCGAGGCGCATGCGCATCAGCAGCACGGCACCGAAGAAGCAGTAGAAGCCCAGCACCATCAGCAGCAGCGGTGCCCACATTTCTACCGGCATTGCCGGTTTTTCGGTGAGGGTGAAGGTGGCGCCCTGGTGCAGGGTGTTCCACCACTCGACCGAGTATTTGATGATCGGGATGTTGATCACGCCGACAATCGCCAGCACCGCGCAGGCCTTGGCGGCGCTGTCGCGGTTGCTGATCGCATTGCCCAGGGCGATCAGGCCGAAGTACAGGAACAGCAGGATCAACATCGACGTGAGCCGCGCATCCCACACCCACCACGAACCCCAGGTGGGTTTGCCCCAGATCGCGCCGGTCACCAGCGCCACGGCGGTCATCCACGCCCCGATGGGCGCGGCGCATTGCAGGGCGACGTCGGCGAGCTTCATCTTCCACACCAGGCCGACGATGCCGCATACCGCCAGCATCACATAGCAGGACTGCGCCAGCATGGCGGCGGGCACATGGATATAAATGATGCGAAAGCTGTTGCCCTGCTGATAGTCCGGTGGCGCAAAGGCCAGGCCCCAGACCAGGCCGATGCCGATCAGCAGCACCGCGGCGACGCTCAACCACGGCAGCAGTTTGCCGCTGATGCCATAGAACCATTTGGGCGAGCCGAGCTTGTGAAACCAGGTCCAGTTCATTGCTGTTTCTCACGGTTGCTTCTTGTCATGGCAAGAAGCGTAGGGTCTTTACTGGCCAAGCGTGTAACGCCTGGCCAGACCTCATTATTCGCCGACGCTGATCTTCAGGCCGGCCGCTATGGCAAAGGGTGTCAGGGTTACCGCCAGGGCGGCCAGGCTGCCAAGCCACAGGAGGTAACCGGTTACCGGCATCCCCATCAGCGCGGCCTGCAATGCACCGCTGCCGAGGATCAGAACCGGGATGTACAAAGGCAGAATCAGCAGGGCCAGTAACAGGCCGCCGCGCTTCAAACCGACGGTCAACGCTGCGCCCACCGCCCCCAACAGGCTGAGCACCGGCGTACCGAGCAACAAGGACAGGAGCAGCACCGGCAAGCATTCGACGGGCAAGCCCAGCATCAGCGCCAGCAGCGGCGAAAGCAAGACCAGCGCGAGGCCGGAAAAAGCCCAGTGTGCCAGCACCTTGGCCAGTACCAGAAGTGGTAACGGGTGCGACGAAAGGACCCACTGTTCCAGGGAGCCGTCCTCGAAATCACTGCGAAACAGCCCGTCCAGCGAGAGCAGCACGGACAAAAGCGCCGCGACCCACACCAGTCCCGGGGACAAGGTTTGCAACAGTTTAGTCTCGGGACCGACCGCCAACGGGAACAAGGCGATCACGATGGCAAAGAACACCAGCGGGTTGGCCAGTTCGGCCGGACGACGACACAACAGGCGTGCTTCGCGGGCAACCAACAGGGCGAATACGCTCATGCCGACCACCGTCCCAGATCCAGCTCACGGTAACCGGCGGGCAGGCGGGTCAGGCTGTGGTGGGTGGTGAGCAGCACCGTACCGCCCTGCTCACAGTGCCTCGCCAGGTGCTCCTCGAGCTGGGCGACACCGTGTTTATCGAGCGCGGTGAAGGGTTCGTCGAGGATCCACAGCGGCGGGCCCGGCAGGTACAAACGGGCCAGAGCCACCCGGCGCTGCTGGCCGGCGGACAGGGTGTGGCAGGGAACATCTTCAAAGCCCTTCAGGCCCACGGCAGCCAGGGCCTGCCAAATGGCGTCACGGCTGGCGCGGTGATGCAGGGCGCTGAGCCAACTGAGGTTTTCTTCGGCCGTGAGCACGTCCTTGATACCGGCGGCATGACCGATCCACACGAGACTGCGCGCCAGTTCTGTGCGCTGTTCGGCGAGAGGCTTGCCGTTGAGGCGCACAACCCCGGCCGTCGGCTGCATCAGCCCGGCCAGCAAGCGCAACAGGCTGGTCTTGCCGCTGCCGTTGGGCCCGCTGACCTGCACCATGTCACCGCCCGCCAGGCGCAGGTCGAGGTGCTCGAACAGCAGGCGCAGGTCGCGTTCGCAGGAGAGCGCTAGGGCTTCAAGAAGAGGGCTGGTCAAGAGATCGCGGGCCTTTACGGTTCAAGTCGGCGGTGCAGCGGCCGTTATAGTAAAGGAGCACAATAACGGCTTTGGCGACCGATTTTAGAGAGCTGGATCAAATAGTTGTGAGGTTTTTACCGCTCTCTTTGCAGACGGGCGGCATTATACATGCGATGCCCCACGCTAACATGCGATGCCCTACGCTAGAGAGAGCAATTTCCCCAGAGACGATGCGCACCATGACCGGCGAGATCAACCTTCCTACGCTTCCTCCCACCCCGTCAGCCGGGCAAAGCCCCGCGCCTGCGCCCGGGGCACTGCTCAAACTGCTGGAGCCGCAGACCGGGCTGATCGACCCTGGGAAAACCGCGAATGCTGAAGTCATTGCCCTTAAACAAGGCGGTGAAGCCTTTCAGTTGCTGCTCAAGCTGACCCTGGACGGCGGCCGCCAGACACTGGTGCAGGCCAGCAGCGCCCAGCCCTTGCCCTTGGGCAGCAATGTGGCGGTGAGCCAGACGCCGGCGGGCAACCTGACCCTCAGCCTGCAACAGGCCTTGAGTGCCAACATCGCTGCCCTCACCCGCATCGACACCGCCAAGGTCCCGGAAGGTACGCTGTTGCAAGCCAAGGTACTGACCACCCAGATGCTGCCTCAGGGCACGGCGCAACCGGCGATTTATCGTTCGTTGGTGACGGTGCTGAATAACGCCTTGGCGGGCGCGACACTGACGGTGGAAAGCCCACAACCGCTGCGCGTGGGCAGTTTGCTCAGCGCAGTGGTGCAGAACGCGCAGACCCTCAATTTCGTGCCGCTGAGCGGGCTCAAGGATCAATTGGCGGTCACCCAGCAACTGTCGACCCAGCAAAGTCGCCAGGGCTCCCTGGATGCGGTCTTCACCGCCCTGCAAAACCTGCCCCGTGGCGACAGCACGTCCGCCGACCTGCGCGCCGCCGCCGACCGTCTTCTCGCTGCATTGCCCGACCTGGCACAGGTCAGTAACCCCAAAGTCCTGGCTCAAGTGATCCAGAACAGCGGCGCCTTTCTGGAAGCCAGATTACTCGCTGGGCAGAATCCCCAGATACCGCCACTGGACATGAAGGGCGCACTGCTGCGCCTTGTCGCGGACTTACTGCCCGCCCTGCCCGCCAGTACCAACCTGAACGCCATTCTTGCGGCCAACACGCTGGCCCATGTATTGCCCAACTTTGTGCGCAGCCCACTGAATACGCTGGGCCAGGTCAGCGCGCGGCAGGCCCCGGTCAGCTTTCCACTGCCCGAGCGGCTGATGGCCAAGCTTGAAGGCGAAGGCGACCTGGAAAACCTGCTGCGCCTGGCCGCCGGGGCGATCGCCCGATTGCAGAGCCATCAGCTGTCGAGCCTGGAACAGACCGGCACCACCGCTGACGGCCGCCTGCAAACCACCTGGCAACTGGAAATCCCGATGCGCAGCCTGCAGGACATCGTCCCATTGCAGGTGAAGTTCCAGCGCGAGGAGCCGGCGCCCGACAAGGAGCAACCCGAGCACAAAGACCGCAAAGACGCCAAACACATGCTCTGGCGCGTCGAACTGGCGTTCGATATGGAACCGCTGGGGCCGTTGCAGGTGCAGGCGCAATTGACCCAGGGCAAACTCTCCAGCCAGTTGTGGGCCACCCGTGCCTTCACCGCCAGCCTGATCGAAAATCACCTGGGCAGCCTACGCGAGCGCCTGGTGGCATCCGGGCTTGACGTCGGCGACCTGGATTGCCACCTCGGCAGCCCGCCGCGCGGGCCAAAAACCGGACTGGAACAACGCTGGGTGGATGAAACCGCATGAAGAACGCTGCCCCTCCCCGCCAGGCGATTGCCCTCAAGTACGATGGCCAACAAGCGCCCACCCTGACCGCCAAGGGCGATGAGGCCCTGGCTGAAGCGATCCTCAAGCTGGCGCGGGAAAACGAAGTGCCCATCTATGAAAATGCCGAGTTGGTGAAGCTGCTGGCGCGCATGGAGCTGGGCGACAGTATTCCAGAGGAGTTGTACCGCACAGTGGCGGAGATCATTGCGTTCGCGTGGACGCTGAAGGGCAAGTTCCCGGTGGGGTACGACCCCGATGCGGGGCCGGCGGAGCGCGATGTCACCGAGCGTGGGGATGATTACTGAGTAATCCACAAGCTACCAGCCAGTCAAGCGTACATCGCCGTCTGTAGGAGCGAGGGGGGCGCCTAGCTCTTGCTCGCGAAAAACCTCAACGATAACGCGTGCTTTCTGAATGAACGCAGCGCCTGTGAGTTTTTCGCGAGCAAGCTCGCTCCTACAAAAAGCCTTAAGGCAAGCCTCCTCCCACATTCAGATCCAGGTCAGTTCAGAACTTCGCTCAGGGGAATGAAATTGACCCGGTCGCCGACGGCCAACGTGGTCCCTTCCACCACTTCCACAAACCCTTCAGCCCACGCCGCGCTGCGCAGCACGCCGGAGCTCTGGTTGTGGTAGATGATCGCTTTGCCCTGCTCGATGCGCCCGCGCAAGTACTCGCGACGGTTGCCGGGCCTGGCCCAGACGAACCCGGCCGGCACGTCGAAACGCAATGGCTGCACATCCTCCACACCCAGGCGGCGCAGCAGGTAAGGCCGAGCCAACAACGCAAACGTCACCAGGGTCGACGCGGGGTTACCGGGCAGGCCGATCACCGGTACGCCACGAAAATGCCCGAAGGTCAGCGGCTTGCCCGGCTTGATCGCCAGTTTCCACAGCGCCAGCTCGCCCTCTTCACGAAGGGCAATGCCCAAAAAATCCGCCTCGCCCACCGACACTCCGCCCGTGGACAGAATCAAGTCGACGCTGCCCAATCCGGCCAACCGCGTGCGGGTCTGTTCCAGGTCGTCGGGCAGGATGCCAGCATCGATCACTTCGCAGCCCATGCGCGTCAGGCAACTGCACAGCACGCGGCGGTTGCTGTTGTAGATCTGGCCCGGCCCCAGGGGCAATCCAGGCTCGATCAGCTCATCGCCGGTCGACAGCACAGCCACCCGCGCACGTCGCGCCACCTCGAGGCGATCACGCCCAAGCGAAGCAGCCAGGCCCAGCTCAATCGGGCCCAGGCGCGTACCTGCGGCCAGTACCAACTCGCCGACCGTGGTTTCCTGGCCTTGCGGGCGGATGTTCTGACCCGCTTGCAACGGCTCGCTGAAACTCACGCGCTCGTCGCTGTGAACGGTTGCGTTTTCCTGCATTTCGACGCAGTCCGCACCCTGAGGCACCGGCGCCCCGGTAAAGATGCGTGCACAGGTGCCGGGCGACAACGGCTCAGGCGCAGTGCCGGCGAAAATACGCTGGCTGACCGGCAACGGCGCGCCGGCCCAGTCTGAGACGCGCAGGGCATAGCCATCCATGGCACTGTTGGGCCAGGGTGGCAGGTCGAGGGTGGAGACCAGGTCCTGCGCCAATACGCGGCCATCGCACTCGGCCAGGCGCACGGTTTCGTGCTCGCGGATCGGCGCGGCGTCGGCCATGTCCAGCAAACGCTGCAAAGCCGCTTCCACCGGCATCAAGGCGCCGGTTTTGCCGGGCTTATCCACGGGTTTCACAGGGCTGGGCCTGCTTCAGGTGCGGCACGAAATTGCACGGCCGATGACGGTTGTCCAATTGTTCAGCCAGAATACCGTCCCAACCGGTGCGCACGGCATTGGTGGAGCCCGGCAGGCAGCACACCAGGGTGCCATTGGCCAGGCCGGCCAGGGCGCGCGATTGCACGGTGGAGGTGCCGATATCGGCCACCGAGATCTGGCGGAACAGCTCGCCAAACCCATCGACCTGCTTGTCCAACAGGCAGCTCACCGCTTCGGGTGTGCTGTCGCGGCCGGTAAAGCCGGTGCCGCCGGTGATCAGCACCACCTGCACCACGTCTTCGGCGATCCAGTGGGCAACCTGGGCGCGGATTTTGTAAAGGTCGTCCTTGAGCAGCACGCGCTCGGCCAGGGTATGGCCGGCGGCGGTCAGGCGGTCGACGAAGACCTGGCCCGAGGTGTCGGTGTCCAGGGTGCGGGTGTCGCTGACGGTCAATACAGCGATATTCAGAGGTACGAAAGGCGCATCAGCCTTGGCTTTCATGGCACGGTCCGGTTGTCGAAGGAACAGCCCGATGTTATATCACAAGCCTCTGTTTACCTGCCGCAGCGGAACCCTCATGCCCCTTGAATCCTTACCCCCACCCTGCTCGATTCTGTTGCTGGCCGGCGGTCGTGGCCAGCGCATGGGTGGCCAGGACAAAGGCCTGCTGGAGTGGCACGGCCAGCCCTTGATTGCGCACCTGCAACGCCTGGCACGGCCGCTCACGGACGACCTGATCATCTCGTGCAACCGCAACCATGGGCGGTATGCGGCCTACGCCGATCAGTTGGTGAGCGACGACAGCGCGGACTTTCCCGGACCACTTGCCGGTATCCGCGCGGGACTCTTCGCCGCACGCCATGGGCATCTGCTGATCCTGCCCTGTGATGTGCCGCAAATCGATGGGCGATTGCTGGCCGACCTGCGTGCGACAGCACGACTCAACCGGCAGGTTCCGGTGATGGTGCGCCATGGCGAGTTCTGGGAACCCTTGCTGTGCATCATCCCTGTCGCCTTGAAGGATCAGGTGGAGCAGGCCTGGCAAGCTGGCGAACGCAGCCCGCGTAAAATCCTGCTGCAGCTGGGCGCCGTGGGCCTGGAATACGCGGCCGGTGACCTACGCCTGGCCAACCTCAATACACCGGACCTGTTGCACACAAGGCCTGGCGTGTCAGAATGAGTCTTGCATCAGGAACTTTGCCGGCGTTGCACACGTCACAAGGTCAGCATTTTAAAAGCATTCTCTCGGAGACAAACTCATGACTCAACGGACCATCGCCGCTCTCATGCTTGCACTGGGCCTCGCCACCCTCGCCGGTTGCGCCTCGCCGACAGTGATCACCCTGAATGACGGTCGCGAAATCCAGGCCGTCGACACCCCGAAATTTGACGAAGATTCGGGCTTCTATGAATTCCAACAGCTTGACGGCAAGCGCACCCGCATCAACAAGGATCAGGTTCGCACCGTTAAAGACCTGTAAGCCTTAACGCTTGCCCACAAGGCCCGCCTCGCGCGGGCCTTGTCGTTTGCGGCGCTTACCAGTCCAGGGTGAGTTCACTGCGAAAGCTGCGTTCCTGGCCGCTGACCGGGTCGATGAAACGCACGCCCTGGGCCAGCAACTTGAGCGGGTTGGCGTAATCGTCCTTGGCGTCCTTGATCACCTCGGGATAGAACGGGTCATTGCAGATACTCGCGCCGAGCGCGGTCATGTGCACACGCAACTGGTGCTTCTTGCCGGTGACCGGGAACAGGCCATAGCGCCATAGATCGCCGTGTTTTTCGCGCACCTGCACCGCCGTTTCGGTATTGCTGGCACCGGGGCCTTCCTGCATGCGGAAGAAAGGCTCACCGTCCACCAGCCGGCTCTTGTGCACCAGCGGGAACGTCAGGTCAGGCAAGGCCGGGGCAATGGCTTCGTAGAATTTATCGATACGCCGCGTGGGAAACAGTTGCTGATAAGCCGCGCGGGTGGCGGGATTGGCCGAGAACAGCACCAGCCCTGCGGTATGCCGGTCAATGCGATGCAGGGGCACCAGGGCGGGGTTGTCCAGGCGCCGGATCAAACGGCGCAACAGCGTCTGCTCGACATACTCGCCCGCAGGGGTCACCGGCAGGAAATGCGGCTTGTCGGCCACCACCAGATGCTCATCGGCGTACAGGATGGTTTCCTCTACGGGAATCACTTTCTCGTTGGGCACTTCACGAAAGTAATGGATGCACAGGCCTTCCTTGTAAGCCAGACCCAGGCTGATGGGCTGCCCATTGCCATCGAGCACCCGGCCACGGGCAATGCGGTCCAGCCATTGTTCACGGGCAATCGCCGGGAAATGCTCGCACAGGCAATCGAGCACCGTTGCCCACGGACCAGGCGGCAGGTACAAGGTGCTGGCTTGGTGCTGTGAAGGGGAAAAACCGGAAGTGGACATGCAGATGCTCAAAGCCTGGAAATAAACAGGCGGGCATTATCCCGCATGGCGCGGGATTGAGCCTAGGAGAGATCTCAGACCTTGGCCAGTTGCACGCGCAAAACCGGTGAAGCGCTCGCCGCCTCGGTAAACTCCTTGAGCCAGCGCAGTACGTCCACGGCCTCCCAACGGCCCGGGTCGTACAGTGCGTAGAGCAGGCCCTGATAGCCCACCACATCCAGCTGCTTGTGATAACCGGCACGCTGGAACAGCGCTTCGATTTCTGCGAAACAGGTGTTGAAATGCACCTTGTTGAAGGGCGTCTTGCCTTCCGTGACCAGGCCATCGAGGCGCAGCTCGTTCACCGCATCGCGCACGATGTCGGCGGACATGCGATTGACGCTGCTTTTCAGTTGTTCGACATTCACCACGGGCGTTCCCTCTATTCAATCGCTGTACAAACATACAGTAACGTAATATTCGGAAACTCGCCATCGCATAAACGTCAGCGCAGGAAGGCAACCACCTGCTCGGTGTCGAACGGCCAGTCCAACTCAGCCCCCGTGTCCACCCGCCTGAGCACCGGAATCCGCAGGCCGTAGACCTCGGTCAGGTCGTCGGGATCGGTGATATCCACCAGCTCCACGAGCAACCCGTGCTCGACGAGCGGCATGATTTCGGCTTCGGCAATTTCACATAGATGGCAACCCAGGGTGCCGAACAGCTGGCATTCAGCAAGCATGGCAAATGCACTCGGATGGAAAACACCTCACCATTCTAAGCCCAACGCGGCCCGCAAAGGCGCTTGATCACGCCATATACCCGCAGGTCGCCGACCAGCGCGACGGCGACGCCAAGGGCGGTACCTATTTGCGCGAGTTTGAGTTAATTAGGGTAAGGTTTTTCAAGGCTTGCGTTGCGACCGCCCGGATTGAGCGCAGCCCCAGGGCGTGCGCACCAAGGCAAAGCAAAAGCGGTACCACACAATCGCAGTGAACCTTCGGCAAACCCCGCGACTCGAAACCACACGTACAGAACAGCCACACGGAGATAACCATGGCCGGTAAATCAGCAAAGACTGCTCAAGAAATACTGATGGCGGATTTTCAGACCCTCGTCGCCGATACCGAAAGGTTGCTCGACGACACCGCCGTCCTGGCCGGTGACCAGGCCGATGAGCTGCGTACCAGGATCCATGAAAGCCTGCTCAAGGCTCGCGAAACCCTGCAGTTGACCGAAGACTCCCTGCGTGAGCGCGGCCAGGCGGCAATCACTGCAACGGAAGACTACGTGCAGGCCAACCCGTGGCAGTCCGTCGGCATCGCTGCCGGCGTAGGCTTTTTGATCGGTCTGCTGGCTACCAGGCGCTAATATCATGGCTATCGACGAATCCAGCTCGTCAAAGGGCGCAGGTACCACCTCCCGTCGCTTGGGCGCCGCCGTGCTCGGCTTATTGCACAGCCATGTCGAACTCTTTGGCATCGAGTTGCAGGAGCAGAAGGCACGCACTGTCAGCCTGCTGCTGTTCGCCGGCCTGGCGTTGGTGTTTGCCCTGCTGCTGTTGGTAGGGTTATCGACACTGGTCATGATCCTGGTGTGGGACACCGGCTACCGCCTCACCGGCATCATCTGTCTGTGTGTGTTCTACACCCTGGCCGCAGCGTTCTGCGGGGTACGCTTGAAAGCGGCGGTGTTCGATGAGTCCACGCCTTTCCATGCCACCCTCGAAGAACTGGCCAATGACCGGGAGCGCCTGTTGCCATGAGCCTGCCTGAACCGCAAAACACGTCCCGTCGGGAAATGCGCAAGGCGTTGATTCGCCTGCGCATGGAAATGCACCGTCAGGAAATCCGTCATGAATCCCAGCAACTCATGGCGCCCCTGCACAGAGTGCGCGACATGCGTCACAACTGGCAGGACAGCCTGGGCATCAAGCACGCGCCGCTGTGGGGCGTGGCGGCGGTGACCCTGATGGGGTTCTTTACCGGCAAAGGCGCCAAGGGCGGCAGTATCAGCAGCGTAACGCGCCTGGTACGGCTGGGGGCCGGGTTGATTCCGCTGATCAAGCTGGCCATGCAAGGCGCCTCGCGCAAACGATAAGCCCCGCTCGTTCAACACCACGTCCTGACCGCCGGGCCATTTGCGCAACGGCGGCCGGGACTTGTTGTTCATCGCTATCGAAACAATCGACTTCAACATTTGCGCTTGCCCCGCCTGCGTGGAAACGGGAAGCTGCAACTGTCATTTACCGTACGGAGCGTACCCGCCTTGGATTGGCCCACCCTGTTGACCCGCGAACGTCTTGGCAAGCCGCTGCACAGCCCTGAAGAACTGGGCCGCAGCCCTTTCCACAAAGACCATGACCGCATTATTTTCTCTGGCGCTTTCCGTCGCCTGGGCCGCAAGACCCAAGTGCATCCGGTGACGAGCAACGACCATATCCACACGCGCCTGACCCACTCGCTGGAAGTCAGTTGTGTGGGGCGCTCCCTTGGTATGCGCGTCGGCGAAACGCTGCGCGGTGCCCTCCCCGACTGGTGCGATCCGAGCGATCTGGGCATGGTGGTGCAATCGGCCTGCCTGGCCCATGACATCGGCAATCCGCCCTTCGGGCACTCCGGCGAAGACGCGATTCGCCACTGGTTCCAGCAGGCCGCCGGGCGCGGCTGGCTGGATGACATGAGCGGTGCCGAGCGCAATGACTTCCTCAACTTCGAAGGCAATGCCCAGGGTTTCCGCGTACTGACCCAGCTTGAGTATCATCAATTCGACGGCGGCACGCGGCTGACCTATGCCACCTTGGGCACCTACCTCAAGTACCCCTGGACTGCCCGCCACGCGGACTCGTTGGGCTACAAGAAACACAAGTTCGGCTGCTACCAGAGTGAGTTGCCGATTCTGGAGCAGATCGCGCAAAAACTCGGCCTGCCTCAACTGGAGGAACAACGCTGGGCGCGCCACCCGCTGGTGTACTTGATGGAGGCCGCCGACGACATCTGCTATGCGTTGATCGACCTGGAAGATGGCCTGGAAATGGAGTTGCTCGAGTACGCCGAAGTCGAGTCACTGCTGCTCGACCTGGTGGGTGATGACCTGCCGCAGACGTATCGACAATTAGGCGCGTCGGACTCCCGCCGTCGCAAGTTGGCAATCCTGCGCGGCAAGGCCATTGAGCACCTGACCAACGCGGCGGCGCGTGCCTTCGTCGAACAGCAGGACGCGCTGCTTGCCGGCACCCTGCCTGGCGATCTGGTGGAACACATGCACGGTCCGGCAAAGCGTTGCGTACTGGATGCCAAGGACATGGCGCGCAAGAAAATCTTCCAGGACAAGCGCAAGACCCTGCATGAAATCGGCGCCTACACCACCCTGGAGATTCTGCTGAACGCATTTTGCGGTGCGGCCCTGGAGCAACACGGCGGGCGCACGCCGTCGTTCAAGAACCGGCGCATCCTCGACTTGCTGGGCAACAGCGCGCCGGACCCCGCCTGGTCGTTACATGCCTCGTTCCTGCGCATGATCGACTTCATCGCCGGCATGACCGACAGCTATGCCACCGAGATGGCGCGGGAAATGACCGGGCGCTCCAGTCCTCAATAACGTCCTGACCACGCCGCCCTGCGCCCTAAAGGAATTGCCCTACGATGGGAACAGAGCGGCCTGATCGAATTCGTACATATTCCCGAGGAATAATCACGCACGCCGCCGTGAACCAGACGAGCAACCCCCACGCTCCCATCGATGCTTGACTTACTGTGTGCTCTTTATGCCCAGACACCCCCTTCGTATTCTTCTGGTGGAGGATCATCCCTTTCAACTCCTGGCCACCCAGTGCCTGCTGAGAAGCTTTGGTTTCGACCAGCTCACCCCCGTGGAAAATGCGGAGCAGGCCATACGCACAATGACTCAGTGCAAGTTCTCTTACGACTTGATGTTATGCGACCAATGCCTGCCTGACCTGCCCGGTCTGGAACTGGTGGAAATCGCCAGCCGCGGTCAATTTATTACCAGTGCGATTCTATTGAGCAGTCTCCCAGCGACGGAACTGCTCAAACTGACCACACAAGCTGCGCAGCGCAACCTTCCACTGCTGGGCTGTTTGTCAAAACCGTTAAACAGAGATGAACTTGCAAGTTTAATGGTCTTGACTTAACCCCTGTCAAAGTAAGAACTTTAACCTTATCAACTGCGAAAAATAACGTAATCATCGTCGCAAAACGCTTTTGACCGCTGGCCATGCCAGACACCCTGAAAGCCCAAACATCAAGTTTCACAATTACCGATCGACTTGTAGGATTCTACCTTTTTTGACGTAGGAAACTTCCTGTTTTGTACTTGTTCACCCCTCGCTTCATGCTGCTGCCGCTTCTTCTGAGCTAATGTGACCGCTTTATTTGCACCTGCATGGAATTTGATTATGAACACCGTTTTTATTATCGACGACCACCCCGTTATACGGCTTGCCATCAGAATGTTACTGGAACACGAAGGCTACAAAGTCGTTGGAGAAACGGATAACGGATGCGATGCCATACAAATGGTCCGCGAATGCCTGCCCGACCTGGTAGTCCTGGATATCAGCATCCCGAAACTTGACGGCCTCGAAGTGCTCTGCCGATTCAACGCCATGAACACTTCGATGAAAACCCTGGTGCTCACGGCCCAGTGCCCAACCCTGTTTGCCACGCGCTGCATGCGTTCCGGCGCTGACGGTTATGTCTGCAAGGAAGGCGACCTGACCGAACTGCTGAGCGCCATTCGTGCCGTACTTTCCGGTTACAACTACTTCCCCAGCCAGGCATTAAATGCAAATGGAACCGAAGGCGCGGACACTCAGGAGCTGGAACTGTTCAAAGCCGTTAACGACCGGGAACTCATGGTCCTGCAACTTTTTGCACAAGGTCGCACTAATAAGGAAATAGCCAAAGGCATGTTCCTGAGCAATAAAACAGTCAGCACCTATAAAAAGCGTTTAATGCAAAAACTAAAAGCTCAATCTTTAGTTGAGCTCATCGAGATGGCAAAACGAAACGCGCTAGTGTGAGAAAACGGATGCCCAGCCGTATCAAGGACTATTTGATCATATTGAGTGCCAGCTTGTACTTCAGCACTGCCGTGCTCGCGGACTCCTCCATCCCCCCACAGCACTTCACCTTATTGAGTCGCGCGGGAACCGTTCAACTGGACACTCGACTGGACAGAACCCAGCGCCAGTGGCTGCAGTACAAGCGCGAGCTGGTACTGGGTACTGCTGCGCCTGACTACCCGCCGTTCGACCTCACCTCCAGTGGCCGCGACTACGAGGGGCTCACGGCAGATTATGCGGGTCTACTGGCCAAGGCGCTCGCCATACCGGTCAAGGTCCTGCGTTACCCTTCCCGTTTGTCCGCCATTGAAGCCCTTGAAGCCGGCGACATTGACTTGCTGGGCTCCTCCAATGGCTTTGAGGCCGCAAACCCCCATCTCACACTGTCGGCCCCTTATGCCGTGGACCAGCCGGTACTGGTCACTCGCGAAGGAGAAACCCGCAGTCTCGGCAATGGCCTGGAAGGGTTGCGCTTGAGCCTGGTTTACCATTACCTGCCCCTCGACGAGGTGGAGAAGCTGTACCCCAAGGCAGATATCCGCCCCTATCCCTCTTATCAGAATGCGCTGAATGCCGTGGCATTCGACCAGGCAGATGTGTTTCTGGGCGACACCATTTCCACCCATTTCATGATTAACAAGGGCTACCTCAAGAACATTCGCATGGCCAATTTCGGCAAGCATGAGGCTTACGGTTTCAGCTTCGCCCTGCGCCACGACAACCTGATTCTCTTGAGCATTGTCGACACGGTGCTGGCGGCTGTGCCCATCAACGAACGCGACAGCATCGCCAAGCGCTGGAGCGCCGGCAGCGATATCCTGCTGACCGACAAGAAACTGCAACTGACTCCGCGCGAAGAACGCTGGTTGAAGGCCAATCCGGTTGTGAAGGTTGTCGTCAATGAAACCTTTGCCCCCCTCACCTTCTTCGACGCAGAGGGCAACTTTCGCGGTATCACCGCCGACCTCCTAGAACTCATTCGCTTGCGGACGGGCTTGCGTTTCGCGGTTCAGCGCGGGCGTGAGGTCGACGATATGATCGAGCAGGTCGCCGCACAGAATATCGACATCATCGGGGCCATCGTGCCGAGTAACCAACGGGAGGCGCAGTTGAGTTTCAGCCGCCCCTACCTGGAAAACTCCTATGTGCTGCTGACCCGCAAAGAGCCTGGAGCGCCCCTGAACCTGGAGCAGATGACGGGCAAGCGCCTGGCGGTGACCCAAGGTACCCCACTGGCCGATACCTTGCGCAAGGACTATCCCCGGATTCAACTGGTGGAAACCGGCGATACCTTCAGGGCATCCGAGTTGCTCGCACAAGGGCAAGTGGACGGCGCTGTGAACACGCTGCTGATCGCCAACTACTTCCTGTCCTCGAAGGTTTTCCGGGACAAGTTGCAGATCACTACCACCATCGGCACCAGCCCGGCGACGTTCGCCCTGGCCACATCCCGCCATGCCACCGAATTGAGCTCGATCCTCGACAAAGCGCTGCTCAGTATCGCCCCGGATGAAATGGGCGTGATCAACAGCCGCTGGCGCGGCTACACCGTCGAGTCCGACAGCTATTGGCGCAATTACAACCAGTTGATTGCCAGGATCGTCATCGGAACCGGGTTGTTGCTTTTGGTTTCGCTGACCTGGAATGCCTACATGCGCCGCCAGATCAGGCAACGAAAAATGGCCGAGCGCGCCCTCAACGACCAGTTCGAGTTCATGCGCGCGCTGGTCAACGAAACGCCACACCCCATCTATGTACGCGATCGTAACGGCTTGCTGCAAACCTGCAATGACAGCTACCTGCAGACATTCGACGTCAAGCGAGAGGAGGTGATCGGCAAAAGCGTGACCCAGATGAACATGGCCCTGGCGCCCGAAGCAGCGCAGTACCATGCCGATTACCTGCGGGTGGTGGCCGAGGGCACGCCCTTGATCCTGGACCGCACCCTGCATATCCATGAGAGGAAGCTGACGATCTACCACTGGATCCTGCCCTACCGCGACTCCATCGGCGAAGTCCAGGGCATCATTGGCGGCTGGATCGACATCAGTGAACGGCGCCAGTTGTTTGATGAGCTGCGTGCCGCCAAGGAACGCGCCGATGAGGCCAACCGCGCCATAAGCACCTTCCTTGCCACCATGAGCCACGAGATACGCACGCCGATGAACGCGGTGATCGGCATGCTGGAACTGACGCTCAAGCGCGCCGACCAGGGCCATCTCGACCGGCCGGCGATAGAAGTGGCGTACAACTCGGCCAAGGATCTACTGGAGCTGATCGGCGATATTCTCGATATCGCGCGTATTGAGTCCGGGCGCCTGAGCCTGGCCCCGGAGCGCGTCAATCTGCGGGAGGTGATTGAGTCGGTGGTGCGTGTCTTCGATGGGCTTGCCCGCCAGAAAACCCTCAGCCTGCTATTGGAATTCAAGCCCGATCCGAGCGACATCGAAGTCTTGATCGACCCGCTGCGCTTCAAGCAAGTGCTGTCCAACCTCGTGAGCAACGCCATCAAGTTCACCGAACATGGGCAGGTGAAGATCAAGGTTGAGGTGCAACCGAGCCAGACACCGGAACAGGTCGAACTGAAGCTGGTGGTGGAGGACACCGGCATAGGCATCAACCGGGAAGACCAGCAGCGCCTGTTCGAGCCATTCGCCCAAGCCGACAACTCCGGGCACCTGGCCAGAAGTGGCGCCGGCCTGGGCCTGGTGATCTGCCGCAGCCTCTGCGCAATGATGGGCGGCCAGTTAAGCTTGAGCAGCGTGCCCATGGTCGGCACCCAGGTGCACGTCAACCTGAAAATGCCGCGCCTGCACCCGGTGACGACCGTGGGCGAGCATGCACCCGCCAAGCCGGCCTCTACCCCGGTACTCAATGTGCTGGTGGTAGACGACCACCCGGCGAACCGCCTGCTGATGTGCCAGCAACTGGGCTACCTGGGCCATCAGTTCACCGCCGCCGAGCACGGTGCCGCCGGGTTCCAGGCCTGGCGCCAGGAACAGTTCGACCTGGTGATCGCCGACTGCAACATGCCCATCATGAATGGCTACGAGTTAAGCCGTTCCATTCGTGAGTACGAGCAACGCGAACAGTTGGCACCCTGCGTGGTACTGGGGTTCACCGCCAATGCCCAGCCGGAAGAAAGACAACGCTGCCTGGAAGCGGGCATGGACGACTGCCTGTTCAAGCCCATCAGTCTCACGATACTGGAGCGGCAACTGGCGCAGATCACACCGCAGCCCACGAGCCAGCGCCTGGACCTGGCGTGCCTGGACGCGCTGACGGGAGGCGATCCGCAATTGAGTCGACGGTTGCTCGAAGAACTGCTGACCAGCAGCGTTCATGATCGTCAGGCACTCACCGCGCTACTGGAGCGCAAGGCGTCGCCCATGGACATCATCGAACAAGCCCACAAGATCAAGGGGGCCGCACGCATCGTCCAAGCCAATGCCCTGGCCGGGCAATGCGAAGCCTTGGAACAAGCCTGTTCCCGCGACGATGATCGGCGAGTGGTCGAGGCGGGGATCAAATCCCTGGAAAAGCTCATGCTCGAGCTGGAACGGGCGCTGCAAGTTCAACTGCATGAACTGGACAGCCAATAAGTCAGTGTAGGAGCGAGCTTGCTCGCGAAAAACTCACAGGCACCGCGTTCATTCAGGAAGCACGCGTTATCGTTGACATTTTTCGCGAGCAAGCTCCCTCCTACAAGGGCGGTATACGCTTAACTGACTGGCGTTCCCCGCCTCGCTCGCTCAGCAATCGGTCAAGCGCAGGAAAATAGCTGCCAACTGTTCGATACCCAACTGGTCCTCGGGGGTAAAACGAGCCAGCGACGGGCTGTCGAGGTCAAGGACGCCAATCAATTGGCCGTTCTTGACCAGCGGCACCACCAATTCGCTGTTTGAGGCGCTGTCACAGGCAATGTGCCCGGCAAACGCATGCACGTCTTCCACTCGCTGGGTCTGCCGGGTCGCGGCGGCGGCTCCGCACACACCACGACCGAAAGGGATCCGCACACAGGCAATCTGGCCCTGGAATGGGCCAAGCACCAGCTCATCATTGCGATTAAGGTAGAAACCCGCCCAGTTCAGGTCGTCCAGTTGATTGAACAGGAACGCGGAGAATTGCGCACTGTTGGCGATGAAATCCCGCTCATCGGCCAGCAGCGATTCCAGTTGCGCGCACAGCAGCGCATAGCCATCCAGACCGGTGCCGGTCTGTTGCAAATCGATCATGGTTGACGCTCCAGCAATTTGAGACCCACCCAGTAACGGGCGAACTGATAGGCACAGCGGCCATTACGGTTACCGCGGCCGGTAGCCCAGCGCACGGCGAGAATGTCGAGTTGTTCATCGCGCTGCCACTGCAGGCCGGCCTTGCCTGCAAGCTCACCGATCCAGTGTTCCACCACATCCAGGAAGTGTTCCTGGGTGAATGGATAGAACGACAGCCACAGGCCAAAACGGTCGGACAGGGCGATCTTGTCTTCCACCGCCTCGCTCGGGTGCAGTTCGCCATCCACGCGCTTCCAATTGTCGTTGTCACTCTGGTTCTCCGGCACCAGGTGACGGCGGTTGGAGGTGGCGTACAGCAATACGTTTTCCGGCGCCTGCTCCAGGGAACCATCCAGTACACTCTTGAGCACGCGATAGTCGCCTTCGCCTGCTTCGAACGAGAGGTCGTCGCAGAACAGAATGAAACGCTGCGGCAGCTTGAGCAGTTGCTCGACCACGCGCGGCAGGTCGGCCAGGTGGTCACGCTCAATTTCGATCAAGCGCAGGCCGGCCTTGGCATGCTGGGCGAGCAAGGCGCGGACCATGGAGGACTTGCCGGTGCCACGCGAACCCCATAGCAGCGCATGGTTGGCGGGTAAGCCGTCAAGAAACTGCTGGGTGTTGCGCGCCAGCGTTTCGCGTTGCTTGTCGACGCCGATCAGGTCCGACAGACGCATGTCCAGGCTCACTTGCAGCGGCAACAGGAAGCCTGTGCGGCCCTCGCGCTGCCAGCGCGCGGCCAGGCAGTGATTCCAGTCAATGGCTTGGCGCGCAGCGGGTAACAGGGGTTCCAGGCGCGCGAGCACTGCGTCAGCCCGCTCAAGAAAGGCACTCAATCGAGAATCCACGTCTATTCCTCTGGCAAGTTCTTGTAAAAGATGGCGTATTGGCAACCCAGCGGCAGACCGCACAAGGCTGCGAAATTCGATTCATGCCGGGCAAGTCAGCATTGGTGGATGTTCAGCTATGCTTGCCGGGCGAAGGGAAACGTGAAGTGGTTCAACACTCGATGGATATCAAGTTCGCCCACCGCTTGTCTTATAAACAAGCCAGATTGACTGTGCTGGTCGGTTTCGTCTTGGGAACCTTGCTCAGTCTTATCCAAATCGGCATTGATTATGCCAGCGAAGACGCATCCATCAACCGCGAAATACGCTCGCTGATCGAAATCAGCCATAACCCCGCCTCGCGCATCGCCTATAACATCGATGCCGAACTCGCCCAGGAACTGACCCTGGGCCTGCTGCACTCCCCTGTCATTGTTCACGCCCAGTTGATCGACAACAACGGCGTGGTGCTGGCCGACGTCGACCGGCCGCGCAAGGAAAGCCATTATCGGCCCGTCAGCGATTTTCTGTTTGGCGCCAACCGTCCATTCGAGGACCGTCTGTACCTCAGCCACATGCCCGACGAATCCCTCGGGGTGTTGCGCCTGGATGTAGACACCTACGCGTTCGGCAGCCGCTTCCTGCGCCGCGCCGAGGTCACGTTGCTCAACGGTTTTATCCGCAGCCTGCTGTTGACCGGGATCCTGCTGGGCTTGTTCTACGTCATGCTCACCCAACCGCTGGTACGCATTATCCGAGCGTTGAGCACGCGCCGACAGGCGCGCCTGGACTGCCCGCCGGGCCATGAGCATGACGAAATCGGTGTGCTGGTCAACGTTGCCAACCAGCAGTTCGAAAACATGGAAACCGAGATTCAGCAGCGTCGCCATGCCGAGGATCGTCTCACCGAATACCTGGGTCAGCTCGAGGACATCGTTTCTGCGCGCACCCTCGAGCTCAAGACCAGCAACCAACGCTTGAGCCAGTTCAATGATGAACTGGAGGCTGCCAGATTGACCGCCCTGGAAATGGCCCAGGCGCGGGCGGCGTTCCTGGCCAACATGAGCCATGAAATCCGCACCCCGCTCAATGGCCTGCTGGGCATGATTGCCCTGTCGCTGGACAGCTCGCTCAATGCCGAGCAGCGCCAGCAACTGTCCATCGCCCATGACTCCGGCAAGGTCCTGGTGGAGTTGCTCAACGATATCCTCGACTTGTCCAAGTTCGACGCCGGTCAACTGGAGCTTGAGCGTATCGCGTTCGACCTGGGCTCACTGGTGGAAGACACCGCCAACCTGCTGTCGCAAAACGCCGCACCCAGCGTGGAACTGACCTGCCTGATCGACCCGCTGTTTCCTGCACAGGTGATCGGCGACCCGACGCGGGTACGGCAAATCGTCAGTAACCTGCTGTCCAATGCCTTGAAGTTCACCCGCTTCGGCCGCGTGGATGTGCGCCTGAGCCAACACGGCGATGGCGTACGCATTGAGGTCTGCGATACCGGCATCGGCATTGCCCAGGACGCGCAGGTGAAGATTTTCCAGCCGTTTACCCAGGCCGGCGCCGGTATCACGCGCCAATTTGGCGGCACGGGCCTGGGGCTCGCATTGACCCATAACCTGTGCGAGGCCATGCAGGGCCGCTTGAGTATCAGTTCGGAGGTCGGCTTCGGCAGCCAGTTCTGCGTCGACCTGCCGCTGCCCACCCACTTGCCGGCGGTGGCTCAAGTACCACTGGCGGGCGACGTGATCGTCATTACCAACCCAAGCAGTGGCCTGGGAGAGTTGCTCACCCTGCTGCTGCCCCACTGGGGGTTGGCGCCGCGTTGTTATTCCATGGAAGACGACCTGAGCGGACAGCATCCCGACCTGTTGATCACCGATTGCCCGGAGTGCCTGTTCCGCCTGAGGCTGGGCATTACCGCGCCGATCCTGGTAGTAACGGCCTATGGCAATTTCATGCCCGGCGAAGAAGTCGCGGCGCTGGCACCGCTGCAGCAACAGGCACGCCCGCTGAGCCGTAACGCGCTCTATCAGATCCTGCAGCGTAATTTGCACAGCGACACGCAACCGATGGCGGACCCGGTCCGAATCGACGCCACGTCACTCAGCCATCGCGCGCGCATCCTGCTGGTGGAGGACAACCCGGTCAATCAACTGGTGGCCAAGGGCATGCTCGGCAAGCTTGGCTGCGAGGTCATTGTGGCCGCCCATGGTGGCGAAGCCCTCAAGTGTCTTGAGGACCAACGTTTCGATCTGGTGTTGATGGACTGCAACATGCCCGTGATGAACGGCTACGAAGCGAGCCGGCAGATTCGCCGGAGCGGCCGCTGGCCAGACCTGCCGATCGTTGCCTTGACCGCCAACGCCCTCGCCGAAGAGCGTGAACGTTGCCGTGCGGCGGGGATGAATGACTACCTGGCCAAGCCGTTTCGCCGTGAAGAACTCAAAGCCCTGCTGGACCTGTGGGTGCCTGAGACGACAAGCCTCTGACTGGGGCCGGCATCGGTCATTTGAGCAGCGCTTCAATCTCCTGGCTCAGAGCCTGAGGCTTGGTGGTCGGTGCAAAACGCTTGACCTGCCTGCCATCACGTCCGATGAGGAACTTGGTGAAATTCCATTTGATACTCTTTGAGCCCAGCAGCCCCGGCGCCTGCTTTTTCAACTGCACGAACAGCGGGTGGGCGTCGCCGCCGTTGACGTCGATCTTTTTGAACAAAGGGAAACTGACGCCGAAGTTCAGCTCGCAGAACTCGGCAATCGCGCCTTCGTTGCCCGGCTCCTGCTTGCCAAACTGATTGCACGGAAAGCCCAGCACCACCAGGCCCTGGTCCTTGTATTGCTGCCAGAGTTGTTCCAGGCCCTTGTACTGCGGGGTGAAACCACATTTGCTGGCGGTATTGACCACCAGGATGGCCCTGCCGGCAAAATCGGCCAAGGTCTTTTGCTCACCCTTGATGGTGGTGCAAGGGATGCTCAGCAGGTTTTCGCTCATGGCAGTGACTCTGGCAAAGGGGAAGCAGAAAGATAGTACGCAATTGAATTGTGTACAAACTAATAAGCGGGAATGATGACGTGCCATCAACCAGCCCCCAATGTGAATGCCAGTCAATAAAGGCTTTTTGTAGGAGCGAGCTTGCTCGCGAAAAACTCACAGTCCCCGCGCTCATTCAGAAAGCACGCATTATCGTCGACATTTTTCGCGAGCAAGCTCGCTCCTACAAAGGGCGATGTACGCTTAACGGACTGGCATTCCCACATTGTGGCCGAACACGTGTTCTCTCAGCGCGGCACCAGCTCCAGGCACACCGAGTTGATGCAGTAACGCAGGCCGGTCGGCGGCGGGCCGTCCGGGAACACGTGCCCCAGGTGTGCATCGCATTTGGCGCAGGTGACTTCGGTGCGGATCATGCCGTGGCTGACATCGCGGATCTCAACCATGGCACTGTCGGCAATCGGCTCGTAGAAGCTGGGCCAGCCGCAGCCTGAATCGAACTTGGCCTTGGAATCGAACAGCGGCTCATTGCAGCAAATGCAGTGATACACGCCGTCGGTCTTGGTTTCGTTGTACTTGCCGCTGAAAGGTCGCTCAGTGCCTTTGAGACGGCACACGTTGTACTGCTCCGGATCGAGCATGGCTTTCCATTCTTCAACGGTTTTCTGCAGCTTTTCCATGGGTACACCTCGGCAACTGAAAAACCCTGATCTGTGTCTTTTCCGTGGATCAGGCGGCACGTATGATTGCGCCTCTTCAAAACGCCAGTCTGGCACCCGCGCCACCGGCATTCAAACGTATTTAAGGTGCGGGCCGCGCAGGATTCACAGTACGGTAGTGCCCACGCCGTCTGGATCGTTCATTTTCAGGATCACATCGCCATGCAGGTCAGCAAATCGAACAAGCTCGCCAACGTCTGCTACGACATTCGCGGCCCGGTGCTCAAGCACGCCAAACGCCTGGAAGAGGAAGGCCACCGCATCCTCAAGCTGAACATCGGCAACCCGGCGCCCTTTGGTTTCGAAGCGCCCGACGAAATCCTCCAGGACGTGATCCGCAACCTGCCCACGGCCCAGGGCTACAGCGACTCCAAAGGCCTGTTCAGCGCGCGCAAGGCGGTGATGCAGTATTACCAGCAGAAGCAGGTGGAAGGTGTCGGGATTGAGGACATCTACCTGGGCAATGGCGTGTCCGAGCTGATCGTGATGTCGCTGCAGGCCCTGCTCAACAACGGCGACGAAGTGCTGGTGCCGGCGCCGGACTACCCATTGTGGACCGCCGCCGTGACCCTGGCCGGTGGGCACCCGGTGCATTACCTCTGCGACGAAGGTGCCGACTGGTTCCCTGACCTGGCCGATATCAAGGCCAAGATCACCCCGAACACCAAGGCCCTGGTGATCATCAACCCGAACAACCCCACCGGTGCCGTGTATTCCAGGGAAGTGCTGCTGGGCATGCTTGAACTGGCGCGCCAACATAACCTGGTGGTGTTCTCCGACGAGATCTACGACAAGATCCTCTACGATGACGCGGTCCACGTATGCACCGCCTCCCTGGCACCCGACCTGCTGTGCCTGACCTTCAACGGGTTGTCCAAGTCCTACCGCGTCGCGGGCTTCCGCTCCGGCTGGATCGCCATCTCCGGGCCCAAGCACAACGCCCAGAGCTATATCGAAGGCATCGACATGCTGGCCAATATGCGCCTGTGCGCCAACGTGCCGAGCCAGCACGCGATCCAGACCGCCCTCGGCGGCTACCAGAGCATCAACGACCTGGTCCTGCCCCAGGGGCGCCTGCTGGAGCAGCGCAACCGTACCTGGGAGCTGCTCAACGCCATCCCGGGCGTCAGCTGCGTGAAGCCCATGGGGGCATTGTACGCGTTCCCGCGGATTGACCCGAAAGTCTGCCCGATCCTCAACGACGAAAAATTCGTGCTCGACCTGCTGCTGTCGGAAAAGCTGCTGGTAGTGCAAGGCACCGCGTTCAACTGGCCGTGGCCGGACCACTTCCGCGTGGTGACCCTACCGCGCGTGGATGAGCTGGATATGGCCATCGGTCGCATCGGCAACTTCCTCAAGTCCTATCGCCAGTAAGGGAAATGTGGCTGTACGACCTTCATTTGGTCGTACAGCGATTATCTGGCAACACTTCTTTGGCAAGAGCTGCCTCGGCGCCGACGATGGCACCGCGCCAGCCGCCCTGCCCTAGTGTTAACGGGCTGTTCGACACGCTTGGCGGCTAATCTACCGGGGATTGGATGTGGGAAAATCCCTTCAACGCGTTACATTTTCGCTGTAGGACACAGTTTGAAATAGTCGCCCGGTTGAATCACCCCAGGCCGCACCTTATATACCCCGCAGTAAGCGACATATTAAGCATGAGGAGAATTCTACAACCATGATGCGCATCCTGCTGTTCTTGGCCACTAACCTGGCAGTCGTACTGATTGCCAGCGTCACCCTGAGCCTTTTTGGCTTCAATGGGTTCATGGCGGCCAACGGGGTTGATCTGAACCTCAATCAGCTGCTGATTTTCTGTGCGGTCTTTGGTTTTGCCGGTTCGCTGTTCTCGCTGTTCATCTCCAAGTGGATGGCGAAAATGAGCACCAGCACCCAGATCATCACTCAACCACGCACTCGCCATGAACAATGGCTGATGCAAACCGTGGAGCAGTTGTCTCAAGAAGCAGGCATCAAAATGCCCGAGGTGGGGATTTTCCCTGCTTACGAGGCCAACGCCTTTGCCACCGGCTGGAACAAGAACGACGCACTGGTCGCCGTCAGCCAGGGCCTGCTGGAGCGTTTCTCGCCGGACGAAGTCAAAGCGGTGCTGGCACACGAGATCGGCCACGTGGCCAATGGCGACATGGTCACCCTCGCGCTGGTACAGGGCGTGGTGAACACCTTCGTGATGTTCTTCGCACGGATCATCGGCAACTTCGTCGACAAGGTGATCTTCAAGAATGAAGAAGGCCGCGGTATCGCCTACTTCGTGGCAACCATCTTCGCCGAGCTGGTGCTGGGTTTCCTGGCCAGCGCCATCGTGATGTGGTTCTCGCGTAAACGTGAGTTCCGCGCAGACGAAGCCGGCGCACGCCTGGCGGGCACCAGCGCGATGATCGGCGCACTGCAGCGCCTGCGCTCCGAACAAGGCCTGCCGGTGCATATGCCGGACAGCCTGACCGCCTTTGGTATCAACGGTGGTATCAAGCAAGGCCTGGCGCGCATGTTCATGAGCCACCCACCGCTGGAAGAGCGGATTGACGCATTGCGTCGTCGCGGCTGACAGCATCGGGCAAGACAAAAGGGGCGATTGAATCGCCCCTTTTTTGCGGGCGTGATTCAGACCCTGGTCAACCGGTAAACCCGCTCGTCAAGGCGGGTGACGCCGTCCTGAACAAACTTCCAGCTTTCGCCGAGAATGTCCTGCTCTTCGAGCCTGTCCAATGCCCAGTGCTCGCCCAGCAATACGCGCACTTCAGCATCGCTGACGGCAAAAGGCGGCCCGGCCTTTTGCACCTGGTCGTAATCGAGCGTAACCAGCAGGCCCTGACAACCACGGCCTAGCAAGGCAGTGAGGCGCTCGGCGTATTGGGCGCGCATCAGCGGCGGCAACGCGATCAACGCTGCACGGTCATACAGGGCGCTGCAACCAGCGACTGCCTGTGCGTCGAGCGCGAAGAAATCGCCACACCACACTTCGATCAAGCCCGTCTGGTACACCTTGAAGTCGCCCCTTCGGCTGATCTGCGGCGCCAGCCCCTGCTCGCTGAAAAACGCCTCAACCGCCTGCTCGGACAGTTCCACCCCCATCACGTGGCAGCCCTGACTGGCCAGCCATACCAGATCCAGGCTTTTGCCACACAACGGCACCAGCACCTTGGCCCCGTCCACCAGCCCCGACTGCGGCCAATGCCGCTGCAGATAGGGGTTGACCTCGGGCAAATGAAAGCCAATCTGGTTGCGGGCCCAACGCTCCTGCCAAAACTCAGGCTGCATAAATTACCTCGAAAATTCGATCAAAAAGCACTAAAACTTATATTAGATTTTGATTGATGATCTGACTGAAGATGGGCCTATGTTAACGCTCAGGACTCCTATTATGCTCCCCAGCCTGTTTATCTCGCACGGCTCCCCCATGCTCGCCCTGCAACCCGGCGCGAGCGGCCCGGCGTTGCAACGCCTGGCGGCCGAGCTGCCGCGCCCGAAGGCGATTGTGGTGGTATCGGCGCATTGGGAAAGCCAGGAGTTGCTGGTCAGTGGCGCCAGCGCACCCGAGACCTGGCATGACTTCGGGGGGTTCCCCCGCGAGCTGTTTGCCGTGCAGTATCCCGCGCCGGGCGACCCACGGCTGGCCGCTGAAATCGTCGAATTGCTGCATGCCGATGGCCTGGGTGCGCACATCGATGAGCACCGCCCCTTCGACCATGGCACCTGGGTGCCCCTGTCCCTGATGTACCCGGCGGCGGATATCCCGGTGGTGCAAGTGTCGCTGCCCAGCCGCATGGGCCCGGCCCAGCAGAGCCGGGTCGGGCGGGCGCTCGCCGGCCTGCGCGAGCAAGGTGTGCTACTGATCGGTTCCGGCAGCATCACCCATAACCTGGGCGAGCTGGATTGGCGCGCAGGGCCTGAAACCATCACGCCATGGGCGCTGGAGTTTCGCGACTGGGTCGTCGACAAGCTGGCGGCCAATGACGACGCAGCCTTGCATGACTATCGCCGCCAGGCGCCACACGCCGTGCGCAGCCATCCCAGCGATGAGCACTTGCTGCCGCTGTACTTCGCGCGGGGGGTGGGCGGAGATTTCAGCGTGGCGCACCAGGGCTTCACACTGGGCGCGCTTGGAATGGATATCTATCGTTTTGGCTGACGCAGCCCCTCTCACCACAATCGAGTGCCGGCCATAAATCCCAGGCAAAAAAAATCCCCGAACCAGTCGGGGATTTTTTATGTGCGATCAATCAGCCTGACGGCGGATCAATCTTCGCGGTAGCGACGCAGCTTCAACTGCTTACCGGCAACGCGAGTGTCTTTCAACTTGGCCAGCAGTTTTTCCAGGCCGTCTTCCGGCAGCTCCACCAGGGAGAAGCTGTCACGCACCTGGATGCGACCGATGGCTTCACGTGCCAGGCCACCCTCGTTGAGGATAGCGCCCAGCAGGTTCTTGGCCGCGATACCGTCACGCGCGCCCAGCGCGGTACGGCAACGGGCACGGCCTTCGGCCAATGGGACCGGAGCGCGACGCTCACGATCACCACGGTCTGGACGGTCGCCGGTACGCTCTGGACGATCACCGCGTGGCGCGTTGTTCGGTACCAGTGGGCGTTCTTTCTCAATGGCCGCCAGGGTCAGGGCCTGACCGTTGGTGGCTTTGCGCAGCAACGCTGCAGCCAGGGCACGGGGGGTGCAACCGATATCGGCGGTCAGGCGGTCCAGCAGGTCGCCGTGGGTCGATTCAGCGTCAGCCACCAGTGGCGCCAGGCTGTTGGTCAGTTTCTTGATGCGCGCATCGAGAACGGCCTGGGCATCCGGCAGACGGACTTCGGCAACTTTCTGGCCGGTTACACGCTCGATCACTTGCAGCATGCGGCGCTCACGTGGAGTGACCAGCAGCAGCGCACGACCTTCGCGACCGGCACGGCCGGTACGGCCGATACGGTGAACGTAGGATTCCGGATCGTAAGGCATGTCAACGTTGAACACGTGGGTGATACGTGGAACGTCGAGGCCACGGGCAGCAACGTCGGTTGCCACAACGATGTCCAGGCGGCCATCCTTGAGGGAGTCGATCACGCGCTCACGCTGGTTCTGGGCAATGTCACCGTTCAGCGCAGCGGCCTTGTAGCCTTTGGCTTCCAGGGCACTGGCCAGGTCCAGGGTCGCTTGCTTGGTGCGCACGAACATGATCAGGGCGTCGAAGTCTTCGACTTCCAGCAGGCTCAATACAGCCGAGGTCTTCTGGTCAGCGTGAACCAACAGGTGAGCCTGTTCGATCGCGGTGACAGTCTGGGTCTTGGTCTGGATCTTCACGTGTTGCGGATCGCGCAGGTGGCGTTCGGCAATGGCACGGATCGACTGCGGCAGGGTGGCCGAGAACAGCACGGTCTGACGGGTCGGTGGCAGTGCCTTGAAGATGACTTCCAGGTCATCCATGAAGCCCAGCTTCAACATTTCGTCGGCTTCGTCCAGAACCAGATGGTTCACGGTCGACAGCACTTTCTCGTCACGACGCAGGTGGTCGCACAGACGGCCCGGGGTGGCGACAACGATCTGTGCGCCGTTACGGATGGCTTTCAGTTGTGGGCCCATAGGCGCGCCGCCGTAAACGGCCACAACGGTTACACCTGGCATTTGCTTGGCGTAGGTTTCGAAAGCGGTTGCTACTTGCAGCGCCAACTCACGGGTTGGCGCCAGGATCAGGGCTTGCGGCTCGCGCTTGGCAGGATCGATGCAATGCAGAATAGGCAGGGCGAACGCGGCGGTTTTACCGGTACCGGTTTGCGCCTGGCCAATCATGTCCTGGCCGGCCATGATGATCGGGATCGATTGCTGCTGAATAGCCGAAGGTTCTTCGTAGCCAGTCGCGATGACTGCGGCGAGAATGTTCGGGTTAAGATTAAAAGCGGCGAAGCCGCCGGTTTCCTGGGTCATGGGTCTGCCTCTAAGTGCATCCGCAAAGACCCATGCTCCAAAGCTGCGCATGCCGTGTTGAGACTCAAGAGTCGCCCTGGCTGCTTTGTCGGCGGGGATTTGCGAAAACGAATGAATGAAAAAGATTCGTCAAGGAAGAGTCCGCTGTGCGGACGTGCAGCCGAAGCTGACTTCGGGGAATTGCGCTACCTAAACGCGGCCCGGTTAAAGGCCGGCGCGCACTATACCGGAAATAGCTGAAAAAGGGAGCTTTTTTTATCGAAAAGCACTGAGAAACCGTGCTGCGACACAGCCTTTGCAGATAACTGCGCCAGGGTCTATTTTTCACAAGCCCGGCCCTGTTGGTCATCACGCTTAAACGGTTCACCTGTCCAGACCGTCCCTTTGGTCTGAAACCTTACCCGCGCCCGAGGGCACACCCGATGAATCAAGCCAGCACCAGCCGCGTCAGCCGTGAACTTCAGGGCCATGTCCTGCTGTTGGGACTGGACCGGGTGGCCAAGCGCAATGCTTTCGACCTGGATCTGCTCAACGAACTGAGCATGGCCTATGGCGAATTTGATCGAAACGATGACGCGCGGGTTGCCGTGGTATTTGCCCATGGCGACCACTTCACCGCCGGGCTCGACCTGGCCAACGTCAGCGGGGTAATGGCCGGAGGCTGGCAACCGCCTCTGGGTGGCTGCGATCCCTGGGGCGTGTTCGCCGGCCCCAGGGTCAATAAGCCGGTGATCGTCGCCGTCCACGGCTACTGCCTGACCATCGGCATCGAACTGATGCTGGCGGCGGATATCAACCTTTGCGCCAGCAACACTCGCTTCGCGCAGATGGAAGTGCAGCGTGGGATCTTTCCGTTCGGCGGCGCGACATTACGCTTTCATCAGATCGCCGGCTGGGGCAATGCAATGCGCTGGTTGCTGACCGGCGATGAATTTGACGCCCATGAAGCCCTGCGCCTGGGCCTGGTGCAGGAAGTGATGGCCAGCGAAGACCTGCTGCCGCGCGCCATCGAGTTGGCCAATCGCATCGCACGCCAGGCGCCGCTTGGGGTGCAGGCAACGCTGATGTCGGCGCGACTGGCACACAGGGAAGGTGAGACCGTAGCGGCGGCCGCGTTGCCGCCGATGGTGGATAAATTGCTCAACAGCGAGGATGCCAAGGAAGGCGTGCGGGCGATGATCGAAAAGCGCCCGGGCGTGTTCAAGGGTATTTGACTTGGCCATACCGCCTAATGGGCCATAGGCATCTACACAACGCTGCAGCGCCCAACCCTAACCACGATGCGCAGCGAGTCGCCGGTAACCACGATGCGAAGCGAGTCGCTCTTGATCTTGATCTGCTTTTGATCTTGATCTCAGGCGCCCCGTTAAACCACGCTGGCCGAACGCAGGCTTGAATCCGTGGGCAACCCGGCAGGACGCCGGGTTAGCCGCCCCGCGCCATGGATGGCGCGTGGCGGCGGCCCACGGATTCAAGCCTGCGTTCGGGCACACCGAGCCTAAGCGAGGTGCCGAGTGGTGGGGCAAGAGCCCTTTGGTTACTTTGGGGCTTTTCCAAAGTGACCCGCCGTCAGGGCGGAACCCTAAGTGGCCGTTACCGCAGAAACGGATATGTACTCAACCCAATCCAACACCCTGGCCAGCCCGGAGGCCGCCATCGGGGGCAAGCCCCCTCCCACACTTGAATGTATTCACAAATCAAAATGTGGCAGGGCCAGTGCGACGATTCGACTTGCCCCCGATGAGGCCGGTACAGACGACTAAGTCGCCGGCCGAATCGCCTTGATCAACGCCTGCAACGAATACCCCAGACGCGGCGCCAAGGCTTCTGCACGGACCACCAGCGCCTCCAGATCCAACTCCTGATCCAGCTCCGAAGGCACCAGCAGAATCACATTGCCCTCCTTCACCGGCAGTTCCCAGTAATGCCGGTGATACAACCCGCGCAACAACGCTGCGCCCAGCGGCTTGCCGTCATCGGTGGCCCACTGGTTGATCACCAGCCAGCCGCCCGGGTTGAGCTTCTTCTGGCAGTTCTCGAGGAACGTCCAGGCCAGGTGGCCGACGCCCGGCCCCACATCGGTGTACAAGTCGACGAAGATCAGATCGGCCGGTTCAGCGCTGTCGAGCAATTGCAGGGCATCGCCGATGCGGATATACAGGCGTGGATCATCGTCCAGCCCCAAATACTCCATCGCCAGGCGCGGTACGTCGGGGCGCAGCTCGATGGCTTCAACATCGTCAAGCGTCAGGAACCTGAGGCATGCCTGGGTCAACGTGCCGGCGCCCAGGCCGAGGAACAGCGCACTCTCCGGCTGCTCATGGCACAACGCTCCGATCAACATGGCGCGGGTATAGTCATACTCCAGCCAGCTCGGGTCGGCGGTAAACACGCAACTTTGCTCGATGGCGTCGCCAAATTCGAGAAAACGGTAATCGGCCACTTCCAGCACACGGATCATGCCGAAATCATCATGGACTTCGGCCAGCAGGCGCTCCACACGCTCCTCGCTCATCACTACTCCTAACGGGTTGGCTGCAGGGCAAAGTGCGCGATTGTCAGCCAAGCGACGTCGGCAGGTCACGCACTAATTGCTGCTAACATTGGCGTCCGAACTTCAACCTACCCAACGAGTGCATGATGAGCCAACCCTGGAGCCCCGACAGCTGGCGTGCCCTGCCGATTCAGCAGCAACCCCGCTACCCGGATGCTGCGCACCTGCAGCGAGTGGAGCAGAGCCTGGCCAGTTACCCGCCGCTGGTGTTTGCCGGGGAAGCCCGCGAATTGCGTCGTCAGTTTGCCGAAGTGACCCAGGGTCGCGCCTTCCTGCTGCAAGGCGGTGACTGCGCCGAGAGCTTTGCCGAGTTCTCCGCCGCGAAAATCCGTGACACCTTCAAGGTGCTGCTGCAGATGGCGATTGTCATGACCTTCGCCGCCGGCTGCCCGGTGGTCAAAGTCGGGCGCATGGCAGGCCAGTTCGCCAAACCGCGCTCGTCCAACGATGAAACCATCGACGGCGTCACCCTGCCCGCCTACCGCGGCGATATCGTCAATGGCATCGGCTTCGACGAAAAAAGCCGCGTACCGGACCCGGACCGCCTGCTGCAGAGCTACCACCAGTCCACCGCGACCCTCAACCTGCTGCGCGCCTTTGCCCAAGGCGGCTTCGCCGACCTGCACCAGGTGCACAAGTGGAATCTGGACTTTATCGCCAACTCCGCGCTGGCCGAGAAGTACAGCCAACTGGCCGACCGCATCGACGAAACCCTGGCCTTCATGCGCGCCTGCGGCATGGACGACTCGCCGCAGCTGCGCGAGACCAGCTTCTTCACCGCTCACGAAGCGTTGCTGCTCAACTATGAAGAAGCCTTCGTACGTCGCGACAGCCTGACCAACGACTACTACGACTGCTCGGCCCATATGCTCTGGATTGGCGACCGTACCCGGCAGTTGGATGGCGCCCATGTCGAATTCCTGCGCGGGGTGAACAACCCGATCGGGGTCAAGGTCGGCCCGAGCATGAACCCCGACGACCTGATCCGTCTTATCGATATTCTCAACCCGGACAACGACCCTGGCCGCTTGAACCTGATCGCACGCATGGGCGCCAATAAGGTGGGCGACCACCTGCCCGGGCTGATTCGCGCCGTACAGCGCGAAGGCAAGCAAGTGCTGTGGAGCAGCGACCCGATGCATGGCAACACCATCAAGGCCAGCAGCGGTTACAAGACCCGCGACTTTGCGCAGATCCTTGGCGAAGTGAAGGAGTTCTTCCAGGTCCACCAGGCTGAAGGCAGCTATGCCGGCGGCATTCATATCGAGATGACCGGGCAGAACGTCACCGAATGCATCGGCGGCGCACGGCCGATCACCGAAGACGGTTTGTCGGACCGCTATCACACCCACTGCGACCCGCGGATGAACGCCGATCAGTCCCTGGAACTGGCGTTCCTGATTGCCGAAACCCTGAAACAGGTCAAGCGCTAGATGGGTGTCGACTGGACTGACGCCAATCGGGGGCAAGCCCCCTCCCACATGTGGAGCGTATTCCCCTGTGGGAGGGGCTTGCCCCCGATGGCGCCCTAAAGCCCAGCATCCATCTTGAGCATTGCCAAGCGTAACCGCGCAGCACTCGGCCGCTGGCAATTGAGCTTGACCTGTTGCAGCCCCAGCCAATCGGCCATCTGCCGCAGGTTCAGCGCCAACGCCAGCATGCCCGGCTCGTCCAGGCCCTGCTCCTCCTCGTGCACCGCATGCACCGCCAGGCAGCCGTTGGCCCGCTCGGCGCGCACATCAACGCGCGCAGCGATCCGCTCGTTGTGCAAAAACGGCAGCACGTAGTAGCCGTACACCCGCTTGTGTTGGGGGGTGTAGATTTCCAGGCGGTACCTGAAATCGAACAGCCGCTCGGTACGGGCACGCTCCCAGATCAACGAATCAAAGGGCGACAACAATGCGCTGGCCGGCACGCTGCGGGGCACTTTCGGCGCGGGCAGGCAGTACGCCGGTTGCTTCCAGCCCTGCACCCGACAGCTCAGCAACTGCCCCTCCTCGACCAACTCGGCCAGGCGCTGGCGGCTGTCGACGGGGTCGAGGCGGAAGTAATCGCGCAGGTCTTTTTCAGTGGCCACGCCCAATGCGCCGGCGCTGTGCACCAACAAGCCGCGCAGGGCCTCGGCTTCGCTCACGACGGTTTGAAGGATTTCGCCGGGGATCACTCGCTCCGGCAAATCGTACAGGCGCTCAAACCCGCGCCGCCCGGCCACGGTGACCAGACCGGCCGCGAACAGCCATTCCAGCGCATGTTTCTCGTCACTCCAATCCCACCAGGGCCCGGCGCGCTCTTCACGGGTCGACAGGCTGCCCGCACCTAAGGCGCCCTGCTGTTCGACAGCCTGCAGAACGCGCTGGACCGTGTCCTGCCGCTCCCGCCCGAACCGCGCCATTTGCGCGTAAATCCCCTGGCCCTGCCTGGCCCGCTCCATGCGCCAGCGCATCAAGGGGTACATCGCCATGGGCAGCAGCGAGGCTTCATGCCCCCAGTATTCGAACAGCGAGCGCCGTCGCCCCTGGCTCCAGGCGGCCTGTTCCAGAATCAAGGGGGAATAATTGCCCAGTCGAGAAAACAGCGGCAGGTAATGGGAACGCACCACCGCATTGACCGAGTCGATCTGCAGCACGCCAAGGCGTTCGATCAGGCGGTTGAGGTGTGCGGCTTTTATCTGCGCCGGCGGCTGGCGCCCGGAAAAGCCCTGGGCCGCCAGCGCCATGCGGCGTGCCTGCTTGAGGGAAAAGGAGAGGACGGCGGGCATGGATGGCTCCTTGAATGCTCGCGCCTACCCTACTGCATCCGGAGTCACTTGCGCAGCGGGTCATCCCAGAAATGCCGGTGGATCTCCTGCTCCACGTCGATACGGTTGAGCCCGATATCCTTAAGCGCATCATCACTCATGCCCGCCAGCATCCGGCGTTCGCGATGCAACGCCGGCCAACGCGAAATGCTGCGAAGAAGCCCTGACAACGGCGACCTTGCCATCGACCCATGATCTTTTTGACCTTTCATCTTCTCGCCCTCCAGTGGGGATGACGCGAGTGTGTGCCTGGGCCTATGATCAATCCAACGAATGTTTCTTATGCAATACATCTCGGAGATTGATCAATTGTCGACTTACCCGAGCATCGACACGGAAGTGCTGCGCACCTTCGTCGCCATCGCCGATCAGGGCGGTTTTACCCGCGCAGGGGAACTGGTCAACCGCACCCAATCGGCGGTGAGCATGCAAATGAAACGTCTGGAAGAAGACGTGCTGCAGCGCAAGCTGTTCGAACGCGACGGCCGTCAGGTGCGGCTGACGCCTGAGGGCCAGGTATTGCTGGGCTATGCGCGGCGCATCCTGAAACTGCACAGCGAAGTGTTCAACACTCTGCGCGAGCCGCATATGGTGGGGTTGGTGCGCATCGGCACGCCGGACGATTACGTGATGCGCTTCCTGCCGGGCATTCTCAAGCAGTTTTCCAAGGCCTATCCGCTGATCCAGATCGAGCTGCACTGCGAGTCGTCAACGGTGCTGATGCAGAGACGGGACCTGGCCTTGACCGTCATCAGCCGCGAGCCCGGCAACGATCTCGGTGAGTTTCTGCGCACTGAGCGCATGGTGTGGGCCGCCGCGCCGTGTTTTTGCGTGGACGAGCACGAGTCCCTGCCGCTGGCGGTTTCCGGCGGCGACTGCCTCTACACGCAGTGGGCCCAGGCCGCGCTGGATATGGCTGGACGGGATTATCGCCTGGCCTATCACAGCTCCAATGGCGCGGCGATCCTGGCGGTGGTCAGTGCCGGCCTGGCGGCGATGATCAGCATGGAAAGCCTGGTGTCCCAGGACCTGCGCGTGCTCGGCAGCGACGAAGGCTTCCCGCCCTTGCCGTCGATGAACCTGCGCTTGCTGCGCAACCCGCAAATGACGTCGCCCATTACCGAATGCCTGGCCGAATACATTCTCGAAGGGTTCAGACTTTAAACGTCAGCATCACCGCGCACACCGCCAGAAAACCGCAGAACAGGCCACGTAACACCCGCTCGGGCAGTGCATGAGCGACTTTCACGCCCCAACTGATACTGAGCAGGCCGCCCACCGCCAACGGCACGCCGATCAGCCAGTCCACTTCGTGATGCCAGGCGTAAGTGACCAGGGTCACGCCGGTGCTGGGCAGCGCCAGCGCCAGGGACAAGCCCTGGGCGACCACCTGGCTGGTGCCGAAAACGCTGGTAAGCACCGGCGTGGCCACCACCGCGCCACCGACACCGAACAATCCGCCCATGGCGCCTGACGCTGCGCCGAGTACGCCCAGCCACGGCCAGGAATAGCGCATTTGCGCCGTCGGCGGTGCGTTACGGGTGAACATGCGCAACAGGTTGTAGGCTGCCAGTACCACCAAAAAGACGATAAACCCGATCCGCATCGCGCCGGCATCCAGGCCTACCGCCCAGATCGAACCCAGCCAGGCGAAGCTGAAGCCCATCACACCCAGCGGCAAGGCGTGGCGCTGCTCGATGCGGTTGCGCTGGTGATACCGCCAAAGGGCCAGCATCACATTGGGCACCACCATCACCAGCGCGGTGCCTTGGGCGATCTGCTGATCGAGCCCGAACAGCACACCCAGCACCGGGATGGCGATCAGTCCGCCGCCAATACCAAACAAGCCGCCTACTGTGCCCAGTGCCGCGCCCAATACCAGGTACATCGCCAGATCCACCACCGCTCGCTACTCCACAAATCCTGAGTGTCGCATGCTACGCAGTCGGCTATGGCGCGCAAAGGCACAGCAACGCACAATGGCTGTGCCAAACTCGCACAAGCATGGACCCATGAATCCCAATACGTTGACCGACCAGCTGAGCCTGTTTCTCGATGTGCTGGAAAGCGGCAGCTTTTCCGCCGCTGCGCGCCGCTATCCGTTAACCCCCTCGGCAGTGGCGCGGCGTATCGACAGTTTGGAGAACGCTGTCGGCAGCCGCCTGTTCCAGCGCAGCACCCATGCCGTGGTCCCTACCCCGGCCGGACTGGCCTTTGCCGAGCGGGCGCGACGGATTGTCGGCGAGTTGCAGCTTGCGCGCGCCGAAGCCGTGTCCCTGAGCCATGCGCCCGAAGGCCTGATCCGCGTGGACGCACCGGCGGCGTTCGGGCGACGGCACTTGGCGCCCGTGATCGCGGATTTCCTGCAGGTGTACCCGGGGCTTGATGTACAGCTGCATTTGATCGACAGTTTTGTCGATATGCAGGGCGCGCACCTGGGCAAGGTCGACCTGGTGCTGCGCGCCGGGCATATTGCCGACACGCGTCTGATCGCCACGCCGCTCGCCAGTATCGTGCGCATTGCCTGCGCCAGCCCGGCTTACCTGAAAAGCCGAGGCACGCCAACGCACCCGCGGGAACTGAGCGAGCACGACGGCCTGGACTGGGACGGGTTGGCGCCGATGTTCGCCTGGCGCTTCGAACTGGACGGGCGCCGTGCCATCTATCGCCCTCGTCGTATCCGCATGAGTGCCAACAATGCCGAGGCCCTGCTCTCCGGCGCCCTGGCAGGGCTGGGCATTGCGCACCTGCCTACGTGGCTGGCCAGCGAATACCTGGTGCGCGGTGAACTCTTGCCACTGTTTTGTGAAAGCGGCTTGCCGACCCCGGAAACCGCCGGTATCTATGCGCTACGCCTGGAACAGCAACCCAATGCACGCAGCCGGTTGCTGCTGGAATACCTGAAGTCCCGTTTCAGCCCGGTGCCGCCCTGGGATCTGGCATTGCAAAGCGGCCTGGTCTGACCGTGCGCGCAGAATTACCTGGCGCATTAAAGATTTGCCCGCTAGATTCCCGTCATACCGGCTTTTCGAGGCACCGCCATGAGCAAAAATCCAACCCCCTGTGAATCCTTGATGCTGGATAACCAGCTGTGTTTCGCATTGCATTCCACCTCACTGCTGATGACCAAGGCATACAAACCTCTCCTTCAGGCCCTCGGCCTGACCTATCCGCAGTACCTGGCCATGATGGTGTTGTGGGAAGAAGACGGTTTGACCGTGGGTGAAATCAGCAGCCGCCTGCTCACCGATCCCGGCTCCCTGACGCCTTTGCTCAAGCGCCTGGAAGCCGAAAGCCTGTTGAGCCGCACCCGCAGCCGCGAAGATGAGCGCGTGGTGGTGGTGGAGTTGACCGCTGCCGGACGGGCGCTGCAGGACCAGGCCATGGGGATCCCCCAGTGCATCCTGGGCGCCAGCGGAATGGAACTGCAGCAGTTACGCAAACTGCAGGCGGATTTGATTGCTTTGCGCAGCAACCTGCAAAACACACTCTAAAGAAGCACCAAATCCTGTAGGAGCGAGCTTGCTCGCGAAAAACGTCAACGATAACGCGTACTTCCTGAATGAATGCGGTGTCTGTGAGTTTTTCGCGAGCAAGCTCGCTCCTACAAAAAAAGCCTTACTGACTGGCATTAGGGTGTGCCCCCTCCCACATTGTTTTCCCGTCGCCTGAAAAATATTTGTGAATTTATCTTGCGCACTAAACATTAGCGCTATACATTCGCCTCACCAACTACTTAGCGCGCAAACATTTAGCGCTAAAAATCAGAGGACGACACCATGCAAACGCTCTATACCGCAGTAGCCACCGCCACCGGCGGCCGTGATGGTCGCGCTGTCTCCAGCGACAACATCCTCGACGTCAAACTCTCCACGCCCAAGGAATTGGGCGGTGCCGGCGGTCAGGCCACCAATCCTGAGCAACTGTTCGCCGCCGGCTACTCGGCCTGCTTCATCGGCGCACTGAAATTCGTCGCCGGCCAGACCAAACGCAAAATCCCGGATGACGCTTCGATCAGCGCCCACGTTGGCATCGGCCAGATCCCCGGCGGTTTCGGCCTGGACATCGACCTGCACATCAGCCTGCCAGGCCTGGCCGAGGATGATGCGCAAACGCTGGTCGACGCCGCTCACCAGGTCTGCCCGTACTCCAATGCCACTCGCGGCAACGTTGATGTGCGTCTGCACGTAACCGTTTAACCACTGTCGCCCTGATCGGGACCATTACACCACCGATGCCAGCCAGCGCGCCGAGCGCTACGCCCGCAAACTGGACCCGGCTGGTATGCCGGTGTAAACCCTGCACGCATAAAAAAGCCCGACACATGGTCGGGCTTTTTCGTTCGTATCGCGGCGCAGGAATTACTTCTTGGCGCGACCTTTGTACGAACCACCTTCACGGGTGTCGATCTCGATCAGGTCGTCGATTTCGATGAAATCGGCCACTTGCAGTTCGGTACCGTTGCTCAGCTTGGCAGGCTTCATCACCTTGCCGGAAGTGTCACCGCGAGCGGAACCTTCGGTGTAGGCAACTTTACGCACGATAGTGGTCGGCAGCTCTACGGAAACCAGGCGCTCTTCGAAGAAAATAGCTTCGCAGACGTCTTCCATGCCTTCTTCGATGAACGGCAGAACGGCTTCGATATCTTCAGCGTTCAGCTCGTACATGGTGTAGTCGGTGGTGTCCATGAACGTGTAGGTGTCGCCGCTGATGAAGGACAGGGTCGCTTCCTTGCGGTCGAGGATCACGTCGTCCAGTTTGTCATCGGCGCTGTAGACGATCTCGGTCTTGTAACCGGTCAGCAGGTTCTTCAGCTTGGTCTTCATGATGGCGCTGTTACGACCGGACTTGGTGAACTCAGCTTTCTGAACCAGCCAAGGGTCGTTTTCGAGACGGATCACTGTACCGGGTTTCAGTTCTTTACCAGTTTTCATTGCATATATCCGAAATTTGGATGGGATTTACAAAAATCAAGGTGGCGTATCATATCCAACTTTCATAAAACTGTACCAGCGCCGTCGCAAGATCGGCCTGCAAGGCCTGTTCCAGACACCAGTTCTGCGCGTGTCCGTTGAGTTCCGGCCAGTGCTCCTGCAGCGTTTTCCACGGCTGGGCCATATCGCCCTCGGTGTTCCAGGCTTGCCACAGTGCAACCAGCGCCGCCTTGGCCGCCGGCGACAAGGCGGCGGTGTACAGCTCGAGAAAGGCATCGAGCTTGTCCAGATGGATGTCTTCGTCCTGACGATAGATGTGCCACAGCAACGGGCGCCCGGCCCACTGGGCGCGCACGAACGAATCCTCGCCACGCACGGCATTCAGCTCACAGCACCACAACAATTGGTCGTACTGCGCCTGGCGCACGAACGGCAGCACCTGCACGGTCAACGCCCCGCGCTGATGAATCGCCCCCGCCGTCAGCCCCTCCTCGCCCAGCCAGCGTTGCACATCGCCCAGGATGCGTCCTTCCGGCACCAACAGATGAGTGGCACGCCCGTCTGTCGACAACACGTCCAGCCAACTGCCCAGCCCGGCGTTTTCGTAGGCGAACAGCGAGATCAGCCGCGCATCGGCTACCGGAAACACGCCCAGGGTCTGCAGGAATTGGCGCTGCGCATGGGTGTCCTGCTGAAAAGCCTGACGCTGCTGCAGCAACCCTGCTTCACGCAACAGCCCGCCAGTGCCTGGGCGAAAGCCAGGAAAAAAGAAGTACTTCTGCACCCCCTTGAACTTCACCGACGGCAGGCGGTGACAGCCCACCACCCAGTCCTCGGCACTCAGGTAATCCAGGTTCATCCACAACGGCGTGCGCGCGCGCGCGGCCATGGCTTCCATGTAGTCAGCCGGCAGTTGGCACGCGAACGCTGCAACCACCACATCGGCCGCCGGGGTCGGCGCCCATTCGCTCGGCCAGTGGCGCACGTCGACGCCCTCTTGCCACTGCTGCTCCAGGCTGACATCGATCTGCGGGCACATGCGCTCAAAGGCGCGCAGGTCATCGACCCACAGGCGCACAGCGCACGCGTGCTCGGCGACCAATTGCCGGGCCAGTCGCCAGGTCACGCCGATGTCGCCGTAGTTGTCGACAACGCTGCAAAAAATATCCCAGCGGGCTTTCATTCCGGGCTCCAGTGCTCAAAGGCTCGATTGTCCGCATAAATGCGCCGATGCAAAAGCTTGATCACGATTATTCTGCACAGTGGCTGTGCGACAATCGCCAACTTGCCGTCAATGCTCGCCAGGAGGCCACCATGTCCGACCGTCCGATGTCGCTGTTCAAACTGTGCATCGCCATTGCCGCAGGCGTGTGGCTGGGGTTTATCGCCATCGCGCTGACCACCTGGCTGGCCTCGCGCTACCTGTTCCCGCAGAGCCTGGCGCCGGTGGCCCAGGCCGTTCAACAGTTGGGCAAACCGCCTGCGGCTGAACCGGAGCCGACCAACCGCATGTTTGAGCAGTACCAGCAGAACCTGCAAAAGCAGGAGCAACAACAAACCCTGGAGCAGGCGCGAAACAATGCGCGCAATTTGTCCAACCCCAAATGCCAGTTCTGGCTGCAACAGGACCAGAACGCCCCGAACGAAAAAAGCCGGGCAAATGTCCTGCAATTCTGCGAATGATCAAGCACAGCCATGAATAAACACGCCGTCCTTCAATTGATTCTGGAAAAGCTGACAGTCGACCTCGATGTCCTCCAACGCGCCGCGCAGACCGCTTACGAGACGGCGACCCACGAAGAAAACATCGCCGAGAACAAATACGACACCCTAGGCCTTGAGGCCTCGTACCTGGCGACCGGACAAGCCAGGCGAGTCGAGGAAATCAGGCAATCGCTGGTGCTGTGCCAGAATCTGCAGCTGCGTGCCTACGATGATCAGCGCGGGATAGAACTCGGCACCCTGGTCGGTCTGGAAGACGAGGACGGTCGCCAGCAGTGGCTGTTCCTGGCGCCGGATGCGGCGGGGTTGAAGGTGGAGGTAGTCGGGCAACCCGTTACCGTCATCACCCCGCGCGCTCCGTTGGGCAAGAGCCTGCTGGGCAAGTGCATCGATGACGAGGTGGAGATTCTGGTGGCGGGCGCCCGGCAACACTTCACCGTGACCGAGGCCCGCTGAGCCACTTTAGTGAACCGGAAGTTCAACGCCGTCGAACAACGCTTCCAGTTCCTGCTTGTTGTGGCACTGGATCGCCTTGGCCATCACTTCGCGGGTCAGGTGCGGCGCGAATTTCTCGATGAAATCGCACATGAAACCGCGCAGGAACGTGCCACGCCGGAAACCGATCTTGGTCACGCTGGATTCGAACAGCTCGCTGGCATCGAGCACCACCAGGTCTTTATCGAGCTGGGTGTCGACAGCCATCTTGGCGACGATGCCCACGCCCAGGCCCAGGCGCACGTAAGTCTTGATCACATCGGCGTCGGCTGCGGTAAACACCACCTTCGGGGTAAGACCGCGGTGGCTGAAGGCTTCGTCGAGCTTGGAACGCCCGGTGAACCCGAAGACGTAGGTCACGATCGGGTATTCGGCCAAGGCTTCCAGGGTCAGCTTCGGCAACTTGGCCAAGGGGTGCCCCTGCGGCACCACCACGCAACGGTTCCAGCGGTAGCACGGCATCATGACCAGGTCACCGAACAGTTCCAGGGCTTCGGTGGCGATAGCGAAATCGACGGTGCCGTCAGCGGCCATTTCGGCGATCTGCATCGGCGAGCCCTGGTGCATGTGCAACGCCACGTCGGGGTATTGCTTGATGAAATCGCGGATCACCGGCGGCAAGGCGTAGCGTGCCTGGGTGTGGGTGGTGGCGATCGACAGGGTGCCCTTCTTCTCGTTGGAGAATTCCTGGGCGATCTGCTTGATGCTCTCGACCTTGCGCAGGATCTCGCCGGCCGTGGTGATGATGCGCTCGCCCGCCGGCGTGACGCGGGTCAAGTGCTTGCCGCTGCGCGCGAATACTTCGACGCCCAGCTCGTCTTCGAGCAGGCGGATCTGCTTGCTGATACCGGGTTGCGACGTGTAGAGGCTTTGAGCGGTAGCGGAAACGTTGAGGTCGTGGTGCGCCACTTCCCAGATGTAGCGCAGTTGTTGAAGCTTCATATGAATCCCTCAAAGCAGATAGACGCCACGGGTATCAGCGACGGTATATAACTATATTAAAGGTAAGATATATAAATCTAGAACTTTTTATCGTTTTTTACCGATCAATATCATCATTGCGCCGACGTTGCAGCGACGGCACCAGGTAAACCGGCACACTCGCCACCTGCACCAGGCGCGCAGCGGTACGCCCAAGCGGTGTGGCCGCTGCGCTGGCATGGCTATGACTGCCGACGATCAACAGGTCGACGCAAAGCTTATGCAGTTGGTCGAGAATCACTTCGCAGGGGTCCCCCTGGATCACCCGCACCGAACGAATCAACTTCAGGTCCTGCTCCCCATCCCCCAGCTCCTCGCGAAAGCTGTCGAGCACCCGTTGCTCGATCGTCGCCATGACCGTGGTCAGCCCCTGGCGCTGCCATTCGCTGAGGGCCTTTTCATCAAGGTAGCTCTGCAACACCGATTCAGCGAACAGCCCGATGGGCTCCACCACATGAATCACATATAAATCGGCCTTGAACGTTCGCGCCAACGCCAGGGCATGTTGCATGACATACGGTGCATACAGGCCAAGATCCGTGGCGTACAGCATCGAACGAATCATAGAACCCCCTGGGTTGCCAGGCTGGCGGAGATCAAATGAGCTTAGCAGCGCCTCGAGCAGTGCGGCTCAGCTCTCGCTCTGGATTTTCAACTCATTACTGATGCCATGGGGCACATGCCCGGTGGCCACGACCTCCCTGGCGCGCTCACAATGGCCGACCTGGTCATCGAAGAACACATCGGCGGCGAAGGCTTCCAGGAACGCGGATTTATCCAGGCCACCCAGGAACAACGATTCATCCAGGCGGATATCCCATTCGCGCAAGGTGCGAATGACCCGCTCGTGGGACGGCGCCGAGCGTGCGGTGACCAGTGCCGTGCGAATCGGGCACGCCTCGTCGGCGAACTCACGCTGCAACAGGTTGAGCGCCGCCAGGAAGCCCTTGAACGGGCCCCCGTGCAACGGCTCGCGCGCCGACTCTCGTTCGCTGGCCTGGAACGCTTCCAGGCCGCCGGCCTGATAGACGCGCTCGGACTCGTCGGAGAACAGCACCGCATCGCCATCGAAGGCGATGCGCAGTTCCTCGCTTGATGCCCGGTGCGGGCCACCCGACAGGATCGTCGCTGCGGCAAAACCGGCGTCGAGCGCACTGCGCACATCTTCTGCATGGGTCGACAGAAACAGATGGCAACCAAAGGCGGCTAAATACGGATAGGGACTACGCCCTCCAACGAAAGCGGCGCGGGAAATGTCCAGGCCGTAATGCTGGATCGAGTTGAACACTCGCAGGCCGGTATCGGCGCTGTTGCGCGACACCAATACCACCTCGACACGGGCGCGCCCGAGGCTGGCATTGAGGCTCAGCAGTTTCTTGACCAGCGGGAACGCGTCGCCGGGTTCAAGGATTTCCTCCTCGTGCTCGATCTGGTACTGGCGATACGGCTCCACGCCTTCGGCGAGATAGACCTTGTGGCTTTCGCTCAAATCGAATAAGGCTCGCGATGAAATCGCCAGCACCAGTTTGTCGCTCAATCCCTTCACCATGTCAGTGCCCCCGAATCAGCGATTGTGCCGATCAATAAAACTCAAGGCCTGGTAAAGCGCCTGCATGCGCGGCAATTCGCAGCCGGCCGCTTTGGCGGCGGCCAAGGGTCGCGCATAGATGGCCGCCAGTTCCAGCGCACGCTTGTGCACGTGATCGTGATACATGCTGGGCAGGTAGTCGTCCATGGTTTCAGTCATGGCAAACATCTGCCCGGCGTAGCTCGCGGCAATGTCATGGCCACAGGCGTGAGCGCCCTGCACCACTTCGGCCATCAGCGCCTGAATCAGCGCACGGCTGGATTCATCCGCCATCAGCGCGCGGGTCCCGGTGCCGAGCAAAACCGAGAGGCCGTTGAACGGCACATTCCACACCAGTTTATGCCAGCGGGCCTGATGCACGCTGGTCATGGCCTGGGACTCGATACCCGCTTGATGAAACAGGCCGGCCCCTTCTTCGACAATCGCCTGCTGCCGCGCTTCATCGTTGGCTGCGGTGCCGCTGTGATAGCCCAGGTTGACCCGCCCCAGCGCCTGATGCTCGACGACGCCCGGCGCGGCGCGATGCACGCCGATGTAACACAGGCCGCCGAGCAAGTGCAGCGACGGCGGCAGGTGTTCACGCAGGCTGTCCTCGACATCCAGGCCGTTTTGCAACAGCACCACCTTGGCATCCGGCGCCGCAACCTGGGCGATGGTCGGGGCTAGGTCGGCATTGCCGGTGGATTTGGTACCCACCAGCAGCCAATCGCACGGCGGCATATCCGCAGCGTTGGCATACGCCTGCACCGGATGCAGGTGCAGGTTGCCATGCACGCTGCTGTTGAGGCGCAGACCCTGCTTGCTGACCACTGCGTATTCGCTGCGCAGCAGAAAATGCACGTCGAACCCGGCACGCGCCAGCATCAGGCCATAAAACCCGCCAATGGCGCCGGTGCCAATGATGCCGATGCGTGGCGAAGGGTTTGCAGTGGCGGTCATGGCAAATCCTCTGGGGTACGTGTCAGTGCGTGGTTTACCGCGTCGGTCAGGTCTGGTTGCGTAAGACGTGTCTGTAATTGCCCGAGGAATTGACCCTCGCACACCAGGAACAACGCGGGCAAATGAAAGATCTGGTAACGTTCGACCGCGCCACCGTTGTGCCCGGCATCCACCCAGCACAGTCGGTCCACCGGCAAGCGCCAGCCCGGCAACTGCTGGCGCGCCCAGCGGCAACTGGAACAACCGACACTGGTAAACACTACCAGCGAACACCCGGGCAATCGCAGCAGTTGCTGGTCGATATCCAGGTCGGTCAATTCCAGTTCTTTCACTATACTGCTGCCACTGCCGTCCATTGGACGGTGTTCGGAGTCCGTGTACATGGGTCGTTTTTTACCTCACCCTGATGATGTCGCTGTCGAGTTGATCCAACGTCCGTCTCCCCCCTTGCCCCGCCAACGCCTGCGCACTATCGGCCGCGGCGGCATCGCCTGCAACTGGCCGCGTGCCTGGCGCCCCGGCACCGCGGTCGACTTGTCTATCCCCTCCCTGGGCGCCACCGCGCGCTATCCGGGCTATGTTGCGTGGTGCCGCAAAGGGCAAGCCGGCTATCGCATCGGCATCAGTTTTACCGATGAACATGCCCTGTTCGGCGCACGCATGGGTGAGCAAGTGTGCCAGATCGAGCGCTACTGCCGCCTGCACGAAACCGCCGAGCTCACGGCCCAGCAACTCGAAGCCCTGGCCCACGATTGGGTGTCGCGCCACGCCGGCGAGTTCTCCCACGCGGCCGTTATGCAGCCAGCGCTGGATTAAAGCGGCCTTTGCCCATTGTCGCGGGCCCGTATTACGCGCTAAGGTTCCTCCCCCCTGCATCCAAATCATGCTGTGCTCCGCCGCACGGGGATGGCTGGCGGCCGGCACCCGTGACCCTGACGAGTAACACGATGGCTGATTTACCGATCAATGACCTTAACGTTGAATCCAACGAGACCCTGATCACGCCCGATCAGCTCAAGCGCGAAATCCCCCTGAGCGACGCTGCCCTGCAGACCGTCACCAAGGGTCGCGAAGTCATCCGTGACATTCTCGACGGCACCGACCACCGCCTCTTCGTCGTCATCGGGCCTTGCTCGATTCACGACCTCAAGGCCGCTCACGAATACGCCGAGCGCCTCAAGGTGCTGGCGGCGGAAGTGTCCGACACCTTGTACCTGGTGATGCGCGTCTATTTCGAGAAGCCGCGTACCACCGTCGGCTGGAAAGGCTTGATCAACGACCCGTACCTGGACGACTCGTTCAAGATCCAGGACGGCTTGCATATCGGTCGTAAACTGCTGCTGGACCTGGCGGAAATGGGCCTGCCCACCGCGACCGAAGCGCTGGACCCGATCTCCCCGCAGTACCTGCAGGACCTGATCAGCTGGTCGGCCATCGGCGCCCGCACCACCGAGTCCCAGACCCACCGCGAAATGGCCTCCGGCCTGTCCTCGGCCGTGGGTTTCAAGAACGGCACCGACGGCGGCCTGACCGTGGCGATCAACGCGCTGCAATCGGTCTCCAGCCCTCACCGTTTCCTGGGCATCAACCAGGAAGGCGGCGTGTCCATCGTCACCACCAAGGGCAACGCCTACGGTCACGTGGTGCTGCGCGGCGGCAATGGCAAGCCCAACTATGATTCGGTCAGTGTCGCACTCTGCGAACAGGCGCTGAACAAGGCCGGCATCAAGCCAAATATCATGGTCGACTGCAGCCATGCCAACTCCAACAAGGACCCGGCCCTGCAGCCGCTGGTGATGGAAAACGTCGCCAACCAGATCCTCGAAGGCAACCAATCGATCATCGGCTTGATGGTCGAGAGCCACCTGAACTGGGGTTGCCAGGCCATTCCAAAAGACCTGGCCGACTTGCAGTACGGCGTGTCGATCACCGACGCGTGCATCGACTGGGCCGCTACCGAGAACACCCTGCGCAGCATGCACGCCAAGCTCAAGGACGTATTGCCCAAACGCAAACGCACCTGAATCAGGCACACACAAAAACGCCGGGCTAAACCCGGCGTTTTTTTATGGCTGTTCGTTCACAGCTTGGCGGCATGGCGCTGGTGGCGCTCCATGTAGCGCTCCACATAGGAGCAGGACGGGATGACCGTATAGCCTGACTCTTCGGCGAACTTCAACGCCTCTTCGGTCAACGCAGCCGCAATACCACGCCCACGCAACGCGTTGGGCACGAACGTGCGATAGATATCCAGGGTCTGTTTCCCGAGGTCCATATAGGTCAGATAGGCACGATGACCGTCCACATTGGTCTCGAACTGATGACCAGCCTGGTCATGGTGGATGGACAACGCCTCGCTCATCACTACTCCTCGCGGGTCTTGAATATTGACCCTACCTTACCGATGTTTTTCCGGCGAAGGAACATCTACGCCACCCCGTGCCGGTTTCGACAACGAGAAAACCCTGAGCGCTCACACCTGCACGCAGGGAATAGTAGGCACCAATTCAGCAATTGCTCAAGGCACACTCGTCATCCCCTGCCACGGGCGGATTATTAGAAAGGGCCTCGATCAACCGGTGACCGAACGCCTGAACATTGCCGGCAGTTGCAGCTTGAGACGAACTGACGCTGTTAAAGTCACCTCTAGATGAGCGAAAGATACCCGTTGCGGTACGCGCAAGCGCAACGCAAGTGCCCGTCTGGATATATAACATTTCATCTGCTTACAAGGCTCGAGGCATGCGGGCCGGCGCTTTCAGCCTGGATCCAATCTTCAGCAGGATGAAAAAACCCGTCTGGTCTTTATACAAATCTCCCACAGATTAGCCAAAACAGATTCGGTACCAGAATTTTTTTTGCTTCTTGCGCAACGTCAGTTTACTTACTACAAGTAATGGGTAGTATGTACGCCGGCTATTTGCTCACTCTGAGACAGTAGTCATCTAATAGAAAGTCCTTGAAGGGGAACACGATGAACAACGTTCTGAAATTCTCTGCTCTGGCTCTGGCCGCAGTTCTGGCTACCGGTTGCAGCAGCGTCTCCAAAGAAACCGAAGCGCGTCTGACTGCGACGGAAGATGCAGCAGCTCGCTCCCAGGCTCGTGCAGACGAAGCCTACCGTAAAGCTGATGAAGCGCTGGCTGCTGCTCAAAAAGCACAACAGACTGCTGACGAAGCTAACGAGCGCGCTCTGCGCATGCTTGAAAAAGCAAGCCGCAAGTAATAATCCTTCGGGGTTGTTATCAAGCCGATCCATTTATGGGTCGGCTTTTTTTTGCCCGAAATATGCTGAACTGGCCGCAGCCATCCGCACCAGCTTTATTGAAAATCAACCGGCGCGCTGGACACCACCGGAGCAACGCCAGGCACACCGATTTCAGTCGGCAAGCCATCTTCCGCCGCCACCACATCACGCACCTGATCCCAGTTCACCCGCAGGCTGTTGGCCAGGTCTTCACGCTTGAGCAGGGCATTGATCACCGCCGTGTGCTTGTCGACCACCGAGGGCGTGCCATCGTCGTTCAACGGCGTATGGGCTTCGAGATAGACCTTGCCGCCGGCGCTGCCGAACTTATAGGCATCGTTGATGATACGCACCGACGTGCCGACCGGCACCATGCTCGCCATTTCCAGCACATTGTTGTTGAACATGCGGAAGCAACCGTGGCTGGTGCGGGTGCCGATACCGAATTTCATGTTGGAGCCATGGATCAGATAACCCGGTGTGCCCAGGGTGAACTTGAACGGGCCCAACGGGTTGTCGGGGCCGGCAGGTACTACGTTGGGCAGCGGGTCGCCATTGGCGGCATGTTCGGCCTTGATCGAGGCCGGCGGTGTCCAGGTGGGGTTCGGCGTCTTCGCGATGATGCTGGTATGGGCAATGGGCGACCCCCAGCCTTCACGACCAATCCCCAGCGGGAAGGTGTAAACCACGTCCTGCCCCTTGGGGTAATAGTAGAGCCGATATTCAGCCAGGTTGATCACAATGCCTTCGCGCGGGCCCGGCGGCAGGATGAACCGTGTCGGCAGCACGATATCCGTGCCCGCCCCTGGCAGCCAGGCATCGACGCCCGGGTTGGCGGCGACCATTTCCGAATAGCCCAGGTCGTACGTGGTGCCCAGGTCGGCAAACGTGTCTTCGTATTTGGCCTTGATCACCTGGACCTGACCGACGATGTCCTCACCGGGCGGCGGCAAGGGCAACTGCAAGGCTGACGCCGGACCGGCCGCACAGAGCGCAGCGAGAGACAGGCAGCAGGTAACGACGGAAAGGCGCGACAACATCCGGAAAATCCTTCGCAGAACGACGGTAGGAAAAAACTGATTGTATACGTCAAGCGAGTGCCTGGCATCAAGCCGGCCGCGCTAGAGCTCGAAGCGCAGCTCCGGCCAGATCGGCGGTGTGCCGCGCTTTTGCGATTCCAGAATGGCCCTGCATAACGGGCACAGGCGCTGGTCCTGGAAGATCGAACGATCCACCGACGACCAGAGCGGTTGCGCCGGCAGTAGCGTGCCGCAGAGCGTGCGATCAATCGAGCCGCCCAACTCCAGTTGACGCGCCACCAGATGCACTCGCACTTCCTGGCAGGCGAACAGATCCAGCTGCTCGTCAGGCTCGATCAGTTGGTAGTTGAACAGGGACCAGGCAGGACGCGACATCAGGGGCTCCAAATCGGGGGGGCGCCACCTTAGCCGAAAGCCTGCCGGTAGAAAAGCGTCATAACAACGGTTTGAGCGTCGGCCAGACATTTTCCAGCAACTTGCCCTGGCCGGCGACTGCCGGGTGCAGACCGTCCGCTTGCATCAAGTCAGGATGACCACCCACTCCCTCGAGAAAAAACGGCACCAGCGCCACCTTTTTTTCCTCTGCGACCTCGCCGAAGACCTTGGCGAACGCGTCGACGTAACGCTTGCCATAGTTGGGTGGGATCTGCATGCCCAGCAGCAGCACCTTGGCACCGCTGTCCTGGGACGCCTGAATCATCGAGGCAAGATTTTGTTTCAATTGCGCCGGCGGCTGACCGCGCAGCCCATCGTTGCCGCCCAACTCGATCACCACCACATCCGGTTTATGCGCTGCAAGCGCCGCCGGCAACCGCGCGAGGCCTCCGGCGCTGGTGTCGCCACTGATCGACGCATTGACCACTTTATCGTCAAAACCCTCCTGTTTGAGCCGCTGCTCCAACAGGGCGACCCACCCTTTGCGGGTATCCAGGCCGAAACCGGCACTGATACTATCGCCAACGATCAGGACTGTACCCGCCGCTGCGTTCTGGGCCATGCACATCAAGGCCAGGCCAGCACTCAAAAACCACATTCGCATCGGATTCTCCATGGGCGCAAGCATTCTCACCGCGCGAAACCTCAGCAAAGTGGTTCCCAGCGCGGAAGGTGAACTGACTATCCTGCACGAACTGAGCCTGGAACTGAACAAGGGCGATAGCCTGGCTATCGTCGGCAGCTCCGGTTCCGGCAAATCCACCCTCCTCGGCCTGCTGGCCGGCCTGGACCTGCCCAGCAGCGGTGAAGTCACCCTGGCAGGTCAAGCCCTGAGCAGTCTCGACGAAGACCAACGCGCGCGTATCCGTGCCGAACACGTGGGTTTCGTATTCCAGTCCTTTCAGTTGCTCGACAGCCTCAACGCGCTGGAAAACGTCATGCTGCCGCTGGAGCTGGACGGCCGCAAGGATGCCCGCGAGCGCGCCACGCACCTGCTCGAACGCGTCGGCCTCGGCAAGCGCCTGACCCATTCGCCACGCCAGCTTTCCGGCGGCGAGCAGCAACGCGTGGCGATTGCCCGCGCATTTGCCGCCGAGCCTGACGTGCTGTTTGCCGACGAGCCCACCGGCAACCTCGACAGCCATACCGGCGAGCGCATCAGCGACCTGTTGTTCGAACTCAATAAAGAGAGCGGCACGACCCTGGTACTGGTCACCCACGACGAGCGCCTGGCCCATCGCTGCCGACGCCTGATCCGCCTTGAAGCCGGCCTGATGGTCGCGCCCCTGGAGCCTTGATGGCACGCCTGCCGCTGTTACGCCTGTTCAGTCTTGCCATGCGCCAATTACTGCGCGATGCCCGCGCCGGCGAATTGCGCGTGTTGTTCTTCGCTCTGCTGGTGGCGGTGGCCGCCAGCACCGCTATCGGCTATTTCGGCGCACGCCTCAACGGCGCCATGCTGTTGCGCGCCACCGAGTTCCTGGGCGCGGACCTGGTACTTGAAGGCAGCTCGCCAGCCCGCCCCGAGCAAATCCGATCCGGCACCGAACTGGGCCTGGATCATGCGCGCATCGTGGAATTCTCCAGCGTTATTGCGGCCGACAACGGCATCCAGCTCTCCAGTATCAAGGCAGTCAACGAGCAGTATCCGCTGCGGGGCGAGCTCAAAAGTGCGGGCGAACCCTTTGGTACCGAAACCCCGGGCGGCGGCCCCAAACCCGGCGAAGCCTGGGTGGAAGCACGGCTGTTGACAGCGCTGGACCTGAAGGTCGGCGACAGCATCGACGTCGGCATGAAAACCCTGCGTCTGGCGCGCGTCCTGACCTACGAACCCGACCGCGCCGGCAATTTCTACAGCCTCACGCCCAGGGTGATGATCAACCTGGCGGACCTGGACGCCACCGGCGTGGTCCAGCCTGGCAGCCGCGTAAGCTATCGCGAACTGTGGCGCGCCCCACCCGGCAGCACGGCGCTGCAAACCTATCGCGACCTGGTCAAGCCGGGCCTGGCTGCCAACCAGCGCCTGCAGGACTCGCGCGATGGCAACCAACAGATTGGCGGCGCCCTGGGCAAGGCCGAGCGTTACCTGAATATGGCCAGCCTGGTGGCGGTATTGCTGGCCGGCGTGGCCGTGGCGCTGTCGGCCAACCGCTTTGCCAGCCGCCGCTTCGATGCCAGTGCCCTGCTGCGCTGCCTGGGGCTGTCACGCCGCGAAGCCATGTTGCTGTTCAGCCTGCAACTGAGCGTACTGGGCCTGTTGGCAAGCCTGACCGGCGCCGTCCTCGGCTGGCTCGCGCAATTCGGGCTGTTCTACTTCCTGCACGATCTGCTGCCCGCGGACGTGCCACCCGGCGGGCTGCTGCCGGCCGTGGCCGGTATCGGCACGGGACTCGTCGCCCTCGCCGGCTTCGCGCTCCCGCCCCTGGCCGCGCTGGGCCGGGTGCCGCCGTTGCGGGTATTGCGTCGCGACCTGCTGCCGATCCCCTCGAGCACCTGGATGGTGTACGGCGCGGCGCTCTTTGCCCTGGGCCTGATCATGTGGCGACTGAGCCTTGATCTGGTGCTGACCTTCGCATTACTGGGCGGCGGCGTGGTCGCGGCATTGATCCTCGGTGGCTTGCTGCTGTTGTTACTGCAAAGCCTGCGCCGCTTACTCGCACGGGCCTCCCTGCCCTGGCGCCTGGGCCTGGGCCAATTGCTGCGCCATCCTTTGGCGGCCGCCGGCCAGTCCCTGGCGTTTGGCTTGATCCTGCTGTCCATGGGCTTGATCGCCCTGCTGCGCGGCGAGCTGCTCGACACCTGGCAGAACCAGTTGCCCAAGGATGCGCCCAACTACTTCGCGCTGAATATTCTGCCGGCCGACAAAGAGGCGTTTGGCGCGCGCCTTCTTGAAGTTCAGGCGCAATCGGCACCGCTTTACCCCGTCATACCCGGGCGGCTGATCAGCATCAACGGCGAGCCCGTACAGGAGATTGTCAGCAAGGATTCCAGCGGCGATCGCGCGGTGCAACGGGACCTGAGCCTGACCTGGGCCGCCGATTTACCCCAGGGTAATGTACTGACGGCGGGCAGCTGGTGGACCGCGCAACCGGGCGATGGCGTGCCTGGGGTCTCGGTGGAAGCCAAGGTGGCTGAAAGCCTGAAGCTCAAGCTCGACGACCATCTGGTCTTCACCATTGGCGGGGAGAATCGCGAGGCACGGGTCACCAGCCTTCGGACCATCAACTGGGACAACTTCCAGCCCAACTTCTTCATGATCTTCCAACCGGGCACCTTGAAGGATTTGCCGACCACCTACCTGACCAGCTTCTACCTCGCGCCTGGGCATGACCAACAGATCGTCGACCTGTCCCGCGCCTTCCCGGCCGTCACCATCCTGCAGGTCGAGGCGCTGCTGGAACAACTGCGCAGCATCCTTGCCCAGGTGACCCTGGCGGTGGAATACGTGCTGCTGTTCGTGCTCGCTGCCGGCATGGCCGTGCTGTTTTCCGGCTTGCAGGCCACGTTGGATGAGCGCATCCGCCAAGGGGCGCTGCTGCGTGCGCTGGGTGCCGAGCGCAGGTTGCTGGTCAAGGCCCGGCGCATCGAGTTCGGCCTGCTGGGGGCGGTCAGCGGTTTGCTGGCGGCACTGGGCACGGAACTGGTGACCTGGGTGCTGTACCGCTACGCCTTTGACCTGACCTGGCACCCTCACCCCTGGCTACTGCTGTTGCCGCTGATCGGTGCGGCGCTGATCGGTGCCGCCGGGGTGTTCGGCACGCGTCGTGCGCTCAACGCCAGCCCGCTGACGGTACTGCGCGAGGGCTGAAACACTGATGGCCCTTGCTCCGGCAAGGGCCATCAGTTGCTATTTCACATATTCGATCCGGGTAATCCACCAGCACACCTCACCGCCGGGGGTTTGTACGATGGCTTCATCGTCTACCTCTTTGCGCAGCAGCGCACGTGCCATGGGGGAGTCGATAGAAATGTAATCCATCCGGTCATAGATCTCGTCATAACCCACAATGCGGAAACGCTTGGTCTCGCCCTGCTCGTTTTCGACATCGACCCACGCACCGAAAAACACCTTGCCCTCCTGCTCGGGCATGTATTCCACCACGCGCATATCTTCGAGGCGTTTGCGCAGGTAGCGCACCCGCCGATCGATCTCACGCAACAGCTTCTTGTTGTACTGGTAATCCGCGTTTTCGCTGCGATCTCCCAGGGAAGCTGCCCACGTCACCTTGCGCGTGGTGTCCGGGCGCTTTTCACGCCAGAGGTAGTCCAGCTCCTTTTTCAGCGCTTCATGGCCTTCTTTGGTTATCAGCTTGGTACTCAAACGCGTGCATCCCCAGGCAATGTCCAATAGTGTCGACAGACCAGGGCATCATACCCTGGCGTCGGCCGGCGGGGATCGATCATAAATCAACGGCGCAAAGTATCCAGCCCGACAGTGACTCAGCCCTGCCCGTCGAGGACCTGGTCCAGTTCAACGAGCGTGCCTTGCAGGCGCTGTCGCATCAGCGATAGCTGCGACATCATCAACACCATCTTTTCGGTCTTTTGGCTCACTTCCAGTGCTTGCTCCTGCAGGCGCGAATGCTGCTGGTCCAACGCCCGGCTTCTTTCATCCTGCTGATTCTGCTGTTGCTGCAATCGAGCCTGCCACTGTTCGAGCATCTCTTCGCGCTCGATGACAGCCTGTTTCTTCTGTGTCAGTTCCTGGGCGCCCCTGGCCAGATTGCTCAGCGTGCTGTCTATCTCGAGAATGGAGGTATTCTCCCTGGAGGAGCGGGGTTGCGACGGCATTTCGATGGGGTCTGCCTGAGCAATCGGCGCGCTGGGTTCGACCGGCACCCGCGCCACTTCGGGTACCGTGACCGGCGGAGGCGGCGGCTCTTCAACACACACTTCATCCACAGGCCTCGGGACGGGCTCCGGCTCACTCTTGCCCCGCGGCGGTGCAACCATTTGCGATGAAAAGCGGATCGACGGCACGATGACCGCGCTGCTTTCGATGGCAGGCGCAGCGGGGGCGGACATGCCCAATGTAATCACCTTCATCACCAGGGCTTTCTTGACGATCACTGAGTGATGATCTTCGGGCCTGGCAGGCGGCAATCTGCAGCCTTTCAGATCAATGAAGTGAAACGGAACCTGAGACTCGGTGACGGCAGCGTCCTTATTGCCGGATGCCGCCGCCATCATCAGAATTTGCTTAAAGACTTGCATCGCTACTTGCAAGTCCTCCTTGGACTCAACCCCGCCAAGAAAATACCGTTCGAGTTTTTTGCGCAAGGCGGCGATATACACCCTGGAATGACCGGGTTCGGCTTCTTCATCAAGGCTATATACCAGGAAGTTGGAGGATGTCTGTTTGACCGCAAAGCCGCACAACAGTGCGCCGTTGACGGGAGCATCCTCGCCGCTGCGCTCAAGAACAAGGGTACGTAGAAGCATCATGGCAGTCAGGCCTCATTGCAAAAAGAAAACCTTATATAAATGTCAGACAAATATCCGACCATTATTAAGTATTCAGAACAACACAATTGTTTCAGCGCGTTATCAAATCAAACGTAGGACTTTACTTATTAAGTGAGCCCAGCGTTCCCAAGAGCAGGTATTTGAACGTAATCTTTTTAACGCACCGACACCACAACTAAACATTCTTCAGGCACCGCCCAATTGATTCGGTAAACCTATGATCGAAGTCAGCAACCTGACAAAGTACCTGGGCAAGAAAAGCGTGATAAGCGACTTTTCGTTCTGTGCCCAACGCCATGAATGCGTGGGATTGCTGGGAGAGCATGGCGCCGGTAAAACAACGTTGCTGAATTTGATTTCCGGCATGGCCAGGCCCACCCGTGGGCACGTCAGCATTCAGGGCCTGAGTACCCAAACCCATTCAACTCTCGCCAGGCAAGCCGTCGGTTACCAGCTCCAGGGGGGCATAACCCATCACACGCTGTCGGTCAAAAGCATCCTCAACTTTGTGGCCACCGCCCGAGGGTTCAGGGGTGCCGAAAAACGCCGGCACGTCGACCGGGTCGCCATGCGACTGGAGCTACACCCCGTACTCAACTGCCCCATCGATGTACTCAGCCTTGACGTGAAGCGCAGCGTCGCGATTGCACAAGCCATTTTGCACTCCCCCAGCGTCCTCCTCCTGGACGAGCCCACCGAAGGGCTGAACACCGAGCAACAGCTCAAATTCAGGGCGCTTGTTCAGTCCCTGAACGAAGAAATGAGCATCATCATCGCCTCCCGCCATTACGACGCGCTGTCCGAGATTTGCACCCGCGCCCTGGTAATCGCAGGCGGGCGACTGATTGCCGACTCTTCGCTGGCGGACTTGCAGCGCTGCTCCCGGCACTTCCAAGCGGTGACGCTCGCAGCCGATCCGCCCGTGGATCTACTCGCCCTTGCCGTACTGCCCGGCGTGGCCGGCATCGAGGAAGACCGTCAAAACCCAGGCAAGGTGACGGTCCTGGCCATGCCCGGGCACGCCATTTTCCCTGCCATCAATTCACTCATCACCCATCGCGGCTGGAACATCACGTCACTGCATCTGGAGCCAGGTCGCCTGAACGATGTCGTTCACCATCTGAGCCACGAGGTATCCTCTTGAAACTGCTGCCCCTCATATTCAAACGCCAACTCGCCAGCTATGCCAGTACCCCACACACCTACCTGAGCGTGGCGTTTTTCCTGGTGCTTTGTGCGACGCTGGGGCTGTATACCCATCGCTGGATGGAGCGCGACAGCAGTGACTTGCAGGCTTTTTTCGAACTGCACCCCTGGCTCTACCTGCTGTTGATACCCAGCCTATCAATGCAACTGTGGTCGGATGAACGCAACATCGGCTTTTGCGACATGATGAAAACCCTGCCCCTCACCTCGGCAGAACGCGTGATCGGAAAATTCCTCGCAGCCTGGGTGGTCTGCAGCATTGCCCTATTGTTGAATTTTCCTATAGTGGCGGCCGCGCATTTTCTGGGAACGCCCGACAACGGGGTGATCGCATCACAATTTCTGGCAAGTTGGCTACTGGCGGGAAGTTACCTATCGGTCGGTTGCTTTATATGTGCACTCACGCACCAGCGGATTATTATTTTTCTCCTCACCCTGGGTTTGCTGTTGACCATCAGCGGGCTGTCTTCGGTCCTGGATGCGCTTGAACATCAAGCGCCAATCTGGATAGTTGACAGCATCATGAAACTTGACCCGATATCCCGTTTCAGTTCAATGGACAACGGCAAAATAACACTGCATGACGGTTTATATTTTGTCAGCATGATCGTTGCCTTCCTTTCTGCAACCATCGTTACACTCAACTATAAAAACAGCTAAGGAAAGTCGCTGATGCGATCCGCTCTTCGTGTGGGTATGACGTTGGTCGTCATATTATTACTGTTCCTGGCATTCAATCTGGTCTGGCTAAACAAACTACCCGATTCCCGCTGGGACTTTTCACGACAGAAAATTCATACGTTATCACCCTCGACGCAGCAGTTGCTCGCGACGCTTGAAAGTCCACTGGACTTGTATTACTTCAACTCGCTCACAGCACCCAGGAAAAGCCGAGCCGTGAAACGATTCGGCCAACGCATAGCGGATTTGCTCCAGGAATTCGAAGAAGCCGCCAACGGCATGATCAACCTGCACATTATTGATCCAACCCCTTTTTCCGAAGATGCCTACAAAGCCAGCTTGTTCGGCCTGGATGACACACAAGGATTCCTTGGCCTTATAGGCACGCGTGCCGGCTAGGGTATGCAACGCATCGATGCGTTTAACCCCGTGGACGAACCGCTGCTCGAGTATCAGATCAGCCAACTGATCTATAGGTTGATGCACCCTCAACGGCCCAGCGTCGGCCTGCTGTCCGGGTTGCCGTTGAATGAGTCCGCCAGCCAACTGATGGAGCAGATGCGCGGGCATTTCAACCTGACAGAGTTGGCCACCAACATCTCCCAGGTGCCTGACTCGATAGGTAGCTTGATGGTCGTACAACCGAGGGCGCTGGCCGAACAAGCGCTTTACGCCATGGAACAGTTTGTCCTGGGGGGCGGCAAGCTGATGATCTTCATCGACCCGGTAAGCGAGATGGGGTCTGAAGCCGTATCGGTAGATTCCAGGCTCGATGGCCTGTTGAACGCCTGGGGCATACGCATGCCCACGAACAAGCTGCTGGTCGACAGCCTGTACGCCTCGTCGGCATCGCTCGGCCCGGGCATGCCCGCCGTGCTGCACCCCGCCAGATTGAAACTGCCACGACCGGCAATGAATGCTCACGATATCAGCACCTGGAAACTCGACAGCCTGAGCGTATCAAGCAGTGGCGCGATCTTGCGCGCCCGAAAAAACCGCAAGACGTTCACCCCGCTGCTGCAAAGCTCTCGGCAGTCTGCGCTGTTGGACGCCGAGCGTTTTGCTTCAACGACGCAGTTCGACGCGCTGATTGACGAAGCCTCCACTTCAGGTCAGCGCCATGTCATCGCCGCGCGTCTCGAGGGGCCGGCCTATTCGGCATTTCCTGACGGATTGAGCGGACAGCCGCCCGGCTTGCAAAAGGCTGCCCGGATCGAGGTCGTGGTGGTTGCCGATACCGATGTACTCGCCGACGCTGTCAGCCAGGCAACGGGCAACAACAACCTGCAGTTCGTACTCAATACCCTGGATAACCTGGCGGCACCCGCATTACTTGCCAATATTCGCCCGCACATCACGTCGCGTTCGCTCAGCACCCTCACGCCCATGCGCGAAGCTGCCGCACAGGCCTATCGGGAAAAGGCAGCGGAACTGGAACGTCGTCTTGAGCATACCGAACAAGCATGGCAACGGCTCAATCCAAAGGCCACAGGCCTGGGCACCCAGGTCGTGGACACCAGTACCCAATTGCAAGCGCTTAACAAGGAGCGCCTGCGCCTGCCGATGGAATTGCATGCCCTCAAGGCGCAGGCGTATGCACCGTTAAACCGCTTCGAACGCACCATAAAGCTGCTGATGATCGCGATGGTGCCCCTGATGCTGTGCCTGATAGCCTGGCTACGGTATCGCTGCCTGCGTCGACGCCGATGGTCGCCGGTGACCTTTGGCTGATCGCCGGGCGGCGGGTATCAGCGACGGGCAATCAACCCTTGCCGGGCAATACGGGTCAGTTGGCGGATCACCTCTTCGGCATTGCCTGCACTCGGTGCCTGGATAACAGCGAGGTCAAAGCTGTTACTGGCGAAACGCGTCAGGGAGTCGCCGTCTTCCACGAACTGGATAAGGAACGCCGAAGGCCGCCCGGTGCGACGGGGCCAGCCATCCAGGTAGCGCAGCAGCGTCGGCTGGTGCTTGCCGCCCAGGAGGATTTTCGGGCTGCGCTGAGTCAGGTCCGCGGTGATGGGGGCCAGGCGTATCAGGGCGCGTGGTGCATTCATTGTGTCGTGTCTCTGCCTCAAAAGTCTGCGGGCAGGTGAGAGGCAACACCGAACCAGCGCTTTAGCGGTATTTCGACCCGTGCCTGCTGATGAGTGCATGGTTCTGTCGGACTGCTTGAGTCCAGTGGCGCCCCGCAATTAGCTGTTTAAATCGGCGCATGAGCAGCATCCTAGAGAAGCTGGCGGGGCAGTGTCAAGAATCCCGAGCAACGAAAAAGGCCCGCACGTGGCGGGCCTCCTACCTTGCGAAACGATCAGTGGGTGATGGCGCGATCGGCCGAGAGTTTGCCGGCACCTTCGAACAGTACCGCCAGCGAGCCGCCAAGCAGGGCCAGCGCAAACTCATAGCCATTGTTGGCCATGAACAGCCCGTTATGAATGTGCACGGAAAAGATCGCCACCAGCGACAGGAAGGTCAGGCCCAGTGCCGCAGGACGTGCGAGCAGGCCGATGATCAGCGCCAGGCCGGCAAAGAACTCGGTGCCGCCGGACAACACGGCCATCAGGGTGCCCGGCGCCAGGCCGATGCTTTCCATCCATTGGGCAGTGCCGGCCAGACCACCGCCGCCGAACCAGCCAAAAAGTTTTTGCGAGCCGTGGGCAGCGAAGATGATACCGACGAAAATGCGCAGAACGGTCAGACCATAACCTGCGCGAGTGGACAGGACACGGGTAATCAATGGGCTCACGAGGTAAATCCTTTTTCAGATAGGGGTTGGTTGGCCGCTATATTAATCAGTTTAAACAATGATAAAAGCCGAAAAACTGCATTATCACCATCGACAAATTCGATTATTTACGCGACGCAACGTTCGGCGCCGACGGTTCCAGGGACTCCCGCTCCCGGTCGAACGCCAGATAGTATTTGTTGACGCTATTAACATAGCTGACGCCGCCCATCCCTACCTGCTCCATGGCAATGCGTTCAACCTGGAAGAACCACTGATTGGGGTTGAGCCCCCGACGCCGGGCTTCGGTGCGCATGCCCTGCACCCGCTCCGGCCCCATGTTATACGCGGCCAGCACAAAGGCCATGCGTTCGCGCTCGTTGAGCTTTGGGCTGGCAAAGAACTTGCGACGGATCATGGCCAGGTAGCGCGCGCCCGCCTGCACATTACTGTCCAGATTCTCGATATTGTTCACGCCCACCCGCTGCGCCGCCGAAGGCGTGATCTGCATCAAACCGGTAGGACCACCGCTGTTGCGTGCCCCTGGGTCAAGCGCGGACTCCTTGAATGCCAGCGCGGCCAGGTTCAACCAGTCCATGCCTTGCTCGCGCGCATGCTTTTGCAGGACCGGGCGCAGTTTCTCCAGGCGTTGACGGTCGGCGCGGGCCAACGGGTTGCGCACCTGGTAGAGACGTCGATAGATACGCTGGAACGCCACATCCTGGTCAGATGGGGTGTGGTAGGTCTTGAGGAAACGATCGATGCTCGCCCGCAGCATCGACGCATCCTGGCGCACGAACCAGTACTCGTCGCCCGGCTCACTGATGACCACCTGCTTGTCAAAGCGCAACTTGGGCAGGATTTTCGACCAGCGCTCGGCAATCGGTTTTTCAACAATGGTCAGGTGAAAGATCCCGGCCTGCACCATCTCCAGCACGTCTTCCACCGCCAGGCTCGGGTCGACCCATTCCACCTTGATCGGCGGGCGCTTGTGCAGGGCCAGTTTCTGGTTGGCCTGGCTGATCGCATCCGCCGCCGCGCTGCCGGTGGTCAACGTCAGGGTGCGGCCCGACAATTGCTCCAACCTGGTAAACCGTCGTTCACCCTTGACGCCAACCAGCCACAGCGGCACGTTGCTGGCGATCGGGTCACTGCTGCTGATCTTGTGCGCGGCCTTCACGTCCAGCAGTTCGCCGGGGGCTACCAAGTCGCCTTCGCCACGGGCCAGCGCGGCAAGCAACTGGTCCTTGGCCCTGGGGATGATCTTGAGGTTGATTGCCTGCCCATCGCGGGCACGGCCATTGAGGTATTGCTCGAAAGCTCGCAGGCGATGGTATTCGACACCGATGGCCTGGCCCTGCACTTCACCAGAGCTATTGCGGCTCTGGTTGACCAACACACGCAGGGTACGACTGGAGCGAATCTCTGCCAGGTCACGGACCTTGCCGGGCTTGGTCACTTCCAGCGGCCCATCCAGACGCGCGACCGCCGCCATGGGCAGCAGTAACGTCACGCACATCATGAGTAACGCCGCGGGTCGGATCATCCGCTCTCCGGAAAGAATACTGGCCAACACCTTCGTTAAACACCAGGTGTCGGGCGTCAGAAACAGAGCGCTTAATGCGCTGGCAAGGCGTGCAACGACGACAGGGTGAGAGGCAAAGGGCCCGCCACAATGTCGCTGGCGACGTTCAAAGACAGCTATAACGCGTTGTAGTTCTTCGTTTTTCTTATAAATCTACAGCTCTGATATGCTTTCCGGCCGCAGGCGGAGGTAGCACCATGCAACTCATTGATATCGGCGTCAACCTGACCAACCCCAGTTTCGACGAGAGGCACTCGGCCGTTCTCGAGCGGGCCTATGCCGCCGGCGTGCAGCAATTGGTGCTCACCGGCACCAGTGTCGAAGGCAGCGAGCAGGCCCTGGCGCTGTGCACAAGCCTTGATGACAGTGGGCAACGCCTGTTCAGCACCGCCGGCATCCACCCCCACTCCGCCAGCGCCTGGAGCAGCGACAGCGCCCAGCGTTTGCGCGACTTGCTCAACCAGCCCCGTGTGCGTGCCGTCGGCGAATGCGGACTGGACTTCAACCGGGACTTTTCGCCGCGCCCACAACAGGAAAAAGTCCTCGAGGAACACCTGGCCCTGGCTGTCGAACTGAAATTGCCGGTGTTCCTTCACGAGCGCGACGCCAACCAGCGCCTGCTGGAGATCCTCAAGGATTACCGTGACCACTTGCCCGCCGCCGTGGTGCATTGCTTCACCGGCGAACAACAGGCGCTCTTCAGCTACCTCGACCTTGACCTGCACATCGGCATCACCGGCTGGATCTGCGACGAGCGCCGTGGGACGCATCTGCACCCATTGGTCAGGGAAATTCCCCGCGGCCGTCTGATGCTGGAAAGTGATGCGCCCTACCTGCTGCCACGCACACTACGCCCCAAGCCGAAGAACGGCCGCAATGAACCCGCCTTCCTGAGCGAAGTGCTGCGCGAAGTTGCCCTGCATCGCCATGAAACGCTGGAAGACCTGGCGCTGCACAGTACCGCCTGTGCCCGGGCTTTTTTCGGCTTGCCTACCGTCGGTGATGCGGCGCATTGACCCATGTCAAAAACCCGTTCCTGAGTAGCGGCACAATAATGGCACCTTGCCAATGCTGTTTCCGCTATCAGAGAAAACCTCCATGGGTGCCTGGCTTAGCAATATCTCACTGAAGTACAAATTCTGGGCCGTCAACGCGGTCGCTTTCATCACCACGTTGCTGCTGGTGCTGTATGCCGTCCAGCTCGAACAACAGGCCCGCAGCCAGGCGTCCCAGGTTTCGGCCAGGGCCCAGGCGCAGTTGCTCAACACCTGGCCGGCCGACAAGACACTGCCCACTGGCGAGAACTGGCTGACCTTCACCCGCGACCAGGCGCCACAACGGGCAGGCCAGGATCTGTCCGCCTTGCAAGGCGCAAGCGGCTGGGTCGAGCTCAGTCACCTGCCCTTGTTCGGCGTGAACCCGCTGGTGGGCGCCGAGGTCATCCGCCGTGCCGACGGACAACAGGTCGCCGTTCTCGCCTACGCGCCAAGCCTGCGCCAGGTGTTCGGCGAACGCTTCGTCAACTATGCGGTGGCGGTGGCGGTCCTGATGCTGGCGATGCTCGGCGCCTCGCAACTGCTGATCCGCTTCCTGCTCAGCCAGCTCAACACCCTCAAGGACGTGATGCTCCATGTAGAAAAGACCGGCGACCTGTCCGCCCGGGTGCCCCTGGCCTGCAAGGATGAAGTCGGGCAAATGGCCAGCGCCTTCAATGCCATGCAAGCGGGCTACCAGCGGGTGGTCAATACCGTGGCCCGGACCGCCAGGCAATTGGACGAGGGCGCCGCCCGCCTGGCCAGCAGCATGAACGAGGTGCAGCACGGCATGCTCGGCCAGCAAAGCGAGACCGACCAGGCCGCCACGGCGATCAACGAAATGACCGCCACCGTCCACCATATTGCCCAGCACGCCGGGGCCACCCGCGACCTCTCGCAAACCGCCGATACCCTCGCCGGCAGCGGCCAGGAAGTGGTCACACGTGTGCAACGTTCGATTGCCGGACTGTCCACCGGTGTGCAGCAGACCGCTGAGATGATCCAGAAACTCGCCGAAGACAGCCAGAAAATCAACGGCGTGGTCGGGGTGATCCACAGCATCGCCGAACAGACCAACTTGCTCGCCCTCAACGCCGCCATCGAAGCTGCCCGCGCCGGCGAAATGGGCCGTGGCTTTGCGGTGGTCGCCGACGAAGTGCGCAACCTGGCCAAGCGCGTGCAGAGCTCCACCGACGAAATCACCCGCATGGTCTCGGCGCTGCAAGCCGGTACCCGCGACGCGGTGGACTTCATGCAGGAAAGCTCGCTCAAGGCCGATGACTGCGTGCAACAGGCCCAGGAAGCCGGCGCCGCACTCGCCGAAATCACCGGCGCCGTGGCGCAGATGCGTGAGAGCAACACCCAGATTGCGGTGGCCGCCGAACAGCAGAGCCATGTCGCCGAAGAGATGAACCGCGCCGTGGTGAGTATTCGTGATGTAACCGAGAACACCGTACAGCAGACCGTGGATTCGGCGACCACCAGTAATGAACTGGCGACGTTGGCGGGAGAATTGAATAAGGCGATTGGGCAGTTGAAGCTGTAGGACCACTTAGCCCTTAATCCGACTCCTACAACCATGCCGCAGCGCAGCTATGGCGATCAATGCCAAAAAGCTTGAGAGGTTGGGAAGTTGACGACGCGCAAACTATTACGTCGATTTCAGGTGAGACCTCTGGATACCCATTCTGGATAACGGATAGACAACTAACGTTCCTAGTACACATGGATGAGCATGACTGTGTCATTTGGGCTTGAAAGATGTACACCCTAACGACCCCTCTATAACCCCCATAGCCAACCCCAATTCGCCGCCCCACCCTCTCCCACCTAAACTCCATCCAAGTTGTTTCAACGGACAGAGGATTCACCATCATGGGCAAACGTCACCCCAATCTCCCCGCCTGGCAATGGCGTCATTACCCACAAAACCATCAGCACCCGGCCAACCTGGCCTTGCACCTGATTGCCGTGCCGCTGTTCATCATCGGCTTCTTGTTGATCGTCTCCGGTGTGTTCAGCCTGAGCCTGGTCAGTGTCGCCATCGGCGTGATCGGGATAGTGGCGGGCCTGGCGTTGCAGCGTCATGGCCATAGCCTGGAAGCCCAGGCCAGTGAGCCGTTCAGCGACCGTAAGGACGCGGTGCAACGCCTGGTGGTCGAGCAGTTCGTGACGTTTCCGCGCTTTGTGCTCAGCGGTGGCTGGTGGCGTGCCTGGCGGCTGCGCCACCCGCGTTGAGCGTCAGGCGAAGACCACTACGGTCTGGCGACTGAGGGCGATCAATTCGCCGGTCGGGCTCCAGAGCGCGGCGGCGGCGTGGCCATAGCCGTCGCGGGCGTGTTCGATGTTGACGTGGTATTGGCACCAGTCAAGGGTGGTCAAGTCCTGCAGTGGCTGGATGAACTCGATGGTCCAGGTCAGGGTGCTGCCCGGCGCTGGCTTATTGAGGTGCGGGAGCAACGCCGGGGGCCACGCATCGACCAGTGCGAGGATATGCGCCTCGGTCAGCGGCTCTTCCTTCACATCCCCACGCAAACGCACCCACCCGCCCATTTCACGGGATTTATTGCCGGTAAACGGCAGGCCGCCGACGCTCCAGCGCATTGCCAGGTGTCGCATGAATTCGGGGGTGACGCCCTTGATATACGGCAGTTCCTGGCATTCATTCCAATGTTTGAACACCGGTGGCGACTCGCTCGCCACGTCGATTTCCGACTGGCGGGCCGCACCGAAACTGGCCTGGACCAGGGTCGCCACTTCACCGTTCTGCACCACACGGCCCAGCAATTGGCTGACGGCCTTGCCCTCGCGCAATACTTCAACTTCATAACTGGCCGGCACATCCGGCGCTACCGGGCCGACGAAAGTGATCGCCAGTGAGCGCAGCGGCCGGTCGGCCGGCACCTGCGCCCGCAAGGCCTCGTACTGCAAGGCAGCGACCAAACCACCAAACGTGGCGCGGCCCTGAGCCCATTCGGCGGGAATGGTGACATCCAGCGGATGGCTGCGAGCAGCGTCGAGCAAATCACTAAAGCGCATGGCGACCTCACATCAAGCAAATGATGAGGGGATCTTAACCATCCACCCCGCCAGGTACAGCGCCTATTCCGGCCAAAAGCCGGACCGGTTCAGAAACAATGGGCGCTGAGCTTGTCGAGCACACGATCCGCCCGTGCCTCGGCCTTGACCATGCCGGCACGCCAGGTCGCAATGCAGGGCTGCAAGTCCGCCTGGTGCTCGGCCTGGAGCAGCCATTGCCAGCAATCATGCCAATCACCCAGGGCACCCTGGGCTTTTTTCAAACCGGCCACGGCGTTGGCCGGCAGCTTGTCCAATTCGGGATACGCTTCGGCCGCATAGCGCACACGCTTGATCAGCAAGCGCAAACGGTGGCGATCATGTTCTGGATCCTTGAGCGCGTGCTCAAGGGTTTTCCATTGCTTGGCCAGGCGTTTCTGGATGCGTGAGCGCAGGCTCTTGAGCAGTTTCTGGTGTTGGGATGCACGGATAAAGCGTGGAAACGCATCAAGGATCTGCAGCAGGTGGGCAAGCTCCGGGCTCTGCGCCACCTGGCGATAGGCCTCAGGCTGCAGGCGCAGACGACGCTCAGCCGCCTGCTGGTGCCCGTGCTGTTGCAAGTACGCCGCCAGCACTTCGCGGTCACGCAGTGGGGTGGTCAATTGGCCGACCGTGCGGGCGGCGGATTCAAGCTGTTCAACACCCGGTAACCCGCGCAAGGGCCGCAACAGGCTGCGCAGACGGCGCACCGTGGTGCGCAGATCATGCAAGGCTTCATCGTCGGTGACGGCAGCAAGACGAGCCTGGCAGCTCAGCAACCCTACTTCCAGGCCAATGACCTGAGCAACTAACTGATTGACCAGCGCTGACATCCTGCCCTCCCTTTGCGATGAAAAATGCTATGCGTGGCTGATCAACGCCCGGCGCGTGACTCACGAATATAGAAGCGCGCCTTCTCGGCCTTGTTGGAGCAGCCTTCGAACGCTTCGAATTGCTGCTGGGTCTTGGCCCCCGTCAACAGCGACAACGCCTTGGAGTAGCTGACGGTGCCGGCGAAGCCCTCGGCCTTGGCCAGGTCCAGTTCTTTCCAGGCGGCATCCAACTGCGACCCGCAGCTGTCGCGATACGCGGTCTTCCCGGCACAGCCCGCCAAGGCCAACAGGATCACAGGTACACACATCCAGGCTTTCATTGATGACACCTCAAAATATACAAAATCTGTCGTAGCCTGTAGACGTTGCCTACAGGGAAAAGTGCCTTGTCCCTAGCCTGAAATCAGTAGTACCTATTGCCAGAGCATACCCGAGCCCCGTAGCGATTCTGGAAAAATATTCTCAGGGCTCACCAAGGATTGAAGCGCCCCCCTGGATGGGTGCATTGTGGGCACCTGTTTTGCGAAGGGTCTGGTCATGAAAAAACGTGTTGCCTTGGTGTTGGGCTCCGGCGGGGCCAGGGGCTACGCCCATATCGGCGTGATCGAAGAAATCGAACGACGCGGCTACGACATCGCCTGTATTGCCGGCTGCTCGATGGGCGCCGTGGTCGGCGGAATCTATGCCGCCGGCAAGCTGGACGAGTATCGAAACTGGATCGAAAGCCTGGATTACCTCGACGTATTGCGCCTGGTGGATGTGAGCTTTCGCCTGGGCGCGATTCGCGGTGAAAAGGTGTTCGGGCAGATCCGCAAGATCGTCGGCGAAATCAATATCGAAGACCTGCGCATCCCCTACACCGCCGTGGCCACCGACCTCACCAACCAGCAGGAAATCTGGTTCCAGGAGGGTTGCCTGCACCAGGCCATGCGCGCCTCGGCAGCGATCCCCAGCCTGTTCACGCCGGTGATGCAAGGCAACCGCATGCTGGTGGACGGAGGCTTGCTCAACCCGTTGCCTATCGTGCCGGTGGTGTCGAGCCATTGCGACCTGATCATTGCGGTCAACCTCAACGCCACCAACCAGAAGCACTATCACCTGCCGGTGATCCAGCGCCCGCCGGCATTCAAAAGCCGCTTCAACAGCCTGGCCAAATCATTGGGCTCGCACCTGCCGTTTCGGCGTAAACAGGCCGAGCAACTGATGAAGCTCGAGCAGGAAGCCTTGCAGGCCCAGGCCGCCGAGATCAACCCATGGCTGGACTCGGCCGAGCCCGAATCCCAGCAACCCGCCGCCGCCCCGGAAAAAGCCGGCGCGCCGAAGTCGGCCACGGGCTCGTTCATCATCGACAATGTCGGACCCGCCTCACTGCTGGACCTGATCAACCAGAGTTTCGAAGTGATGCAAACGTCATTGGCACAATACAAAATCGCCGGTTACCCGCCGGATGTGCTGATCAACGTGCCAAAGCGAGTGTGCCGTTTTTTCGAGTTCTACAAGGCGCCGGAATTGATCGCGCTGGGGAGGGAAATTGCCAGCGATACGCTGGATCGGTATGAGAGTGAGCAGGCCTGAAACTCCGACTGTTATGGATGCCCTCATCGGGAACGTTGTAGGCCGTAGCAGCCAACGGTACCCACGATGCGAAGCGAGTCGCTCTTGATCTTGATCTGCTTTTGATCTCAGGCGCCCCGTTAAACCACGCTGGCCGAACGCAGGCTTGAATCCGTGGGTAACCCGGCAGGACGCCGGGTTAGCCGCACTGGGCCAGGGATGGCCCATTGCGGCGGCCCACGGATTCAAGCCGGAGAGAGGGCACACCGAGCATGAGCGAGGTGCCGAGTGGTGGGGCAAGAGCCCTTTGGTTACTTTGGGGCTTTTCCAAAGTGACCCGCCGTCAGGGCGGAACCCTAAGTGGCCGTTACCTAAATAATGGATATGTACTCGGCCCAATCCAACATCCCGGCCAGCCCAGAGGCCGCCATCGGGGGCAAGTCGAATCGTCGCACCGCCCCTCCCACATTTTGATCTGTGAATACATTCAAAGTGTGTGAGGCCGCTTCAGGCCCCGGCAAACTCAAGCACCCAGCAACCGATACCCCACCCCCACCTCAGTCACGATAAACCTCGGCTGCATCGGATCATCCGCCAGCTTCTGGCGCAAATGCCCTACTACAATGCGCAGGTAGTGGCTGTCTTCGGTATGGGTCGGCCCCCAGATATCCTTGAGCAATTGCTGCTGGGTAATCACCCGCCCCGCATGCCGCGCCAGTTGCGCCAGCACCGCGTACTCCTTGCGGGTCAGTGCCACTTCGACGCCGTCGAGCAGAACACGGCGGTAGGCCAGGTCCACCGTCAGCGGGCCGAAACTCAACGCAGCCTCCTGCGCTTCCCCCGCCGGAGCCTGACGCAATAAGGCGCGCACCCGGGCGAGGAACTCCTGGATACCGAACGGCTTGGTCACGTAGTCATTGGCACCACCGTCAAGGGCTTGGACCTTCTGCGCTTCGCTGGCCCGCACCGAGAGCACCAATACCGGCACCGTCGACCACTCGCGAAACTCGCGCAGCACCTGCTGGCCGTCCATATCGGGCAGGCCCAGGTCAAGGACGAGCAAGTCCGGTTTGCTCAACGCCGCCTGAGCAAGGCCTTCGTTGCCGCTACCGGCTTCGATCACCTTATAGCCTTGGGAGGCCAGGCTGATGCGCAGGAATTTGCGGATCTGCGGTTCGTCATCAATGACGAGAATCGTCGAGGTCTGGCTCATGGTGTCTCAGTTAAAATCAATTAAAAACCAACCCATGCAGGAGCGAGCTTGCTCGCGAAAAACGTCTAGGCGCCGCGTACATTCAGGAAGCCATCTTTATCGTTAACGACCTTCGCGAGCAAGCTCGCTCCTACAGGTTTTGCTCCAAGGCAGGTTGTGTAGGCAATGGCAGGAACAAGGTAATACAGGTGCCCCGCCCTTCAATACCGTCGGCCACACTGATGTGCCCACCGTGCGCACCGACCATGCCCTGGCAGATCGCCAACCCCAGGCCGGTGCCCTGCCCGCCGCGATCACCGCGCGCAGCGGTGTAGAACATATCGAAGATTTTTGCCCGTTCGTCCTCCGGAATTCCCGGCCCCTCATCGGCCACGGCAAAAAACACCTGGCCGTCCGACACGCCGGCGCTCAACTGCAAGCGGCCCTGGGGCGGCGAAAAGCGCGCGGCGTTTTCCATGACATTGACCAGGGCCTGCTCGATCAACGCCGCATGCACATAGAGCAAGGGCAAGTCCGGCGGCACATCAGTGTCGACCTGCAAAGGCGCCAGCACGGCGCGAAGGCGGCCAAGGGCACTGCCGACGATATCCCCGGGCGACACCCAATCGCGCGCCAGCTTCAGCGCACCGTGGCCCAGGCGGGTCATGTCCAGCAGGTTCTGGATATAGCGGTCGAGGCGCTCGGCTTCATCACGGGTACCTTCGAGCAATTCGCGACGGTCCTCCAAGGGGATCGCCTCACCCAGCGCCAGCAGGCTGTCGATACTGCCGCGCATGGAGGTCAGCGGCGTACGCAAATCATGGGAGACGGAGGCGAGCAAGGCGCTGCGCAGTTGTTCGGTCTCACCGTGCAAACGCGCGGACTCCAATTCCTGCGCCAACTGCGCACGCGCCAACGCCTGGGCCAACGGCTGGCTCAATGCCGTGAGCAGGCGACGGCGTTGGCCACTCAACTCCATGCCGGCTTTCGCGCTGACGCCCAGCAAGCCCAAGGGGCCCTCTTCACCCGACAACGGCCACCACCACCAGCGTCCAAACGGCAAGGTGCCGGTGCCCATGCCTGCCGGTTGGTCGTGCTGCCAGGCCCAGTCGGCGGCGGCACGCTCGGCCTCGGTGAGGGTCAGCGGGCCACCGGTCTCGATCGTCCAACCGCCCTGGCCGTCGCGATTGACCAGGCACAGATCCAACTCATTCCAGCCTTGCAGGTGATGAGCCGCTGCACTGATGACCGCCTGGCGATCCGTGGCGGCGGTGAGCTTGCGTGACAGGTCGAGCAGCTCGCTGGTTTCTTCCTGGGTATCGCGCAGCGCCTGTAATTGCCGACGCTGGCGTGCGGCCAGGTTGCCGGTGAGCGCCGCCATCAACAGGAAAAACAACAGCGTCAGGACGTCCTCTTCACGCTGGATGGAAAAGGAGAAATTCGGTGGGATAAACAGAAAGTCGTAGGTCATGAACGACAACGCCGCACACACCAGCGAAGGCCCCAGGCTGCTGCGCACCGCCACCAGCAGCACCGCAGCGAGGAACACCAGCGAGATATTCGGCAACGGCAAGAGGCTGGACACGCCCCACGCCAGGCCGGCCGCAACCAGGGTGGCCACCACGGCCAGGGCATAATCGAACCAGCGCAGCCCACGCACATCCGGCAAGCGCGGCGCTGCTGGCCTATCGTCGCTGTCGAGCACGTTGATTTCCAGCCCCCGCGCATCGCGCAGCAAGCGTGCGGCAAGGCCACCGCCGAACAGACGCCGACGCCAGCGCATGCGCGACTGCCCCACCAAGACCAGACTGGCGCGGCGCTCGGCCGCATGCTGGATCAACGTCCTCGCCACCTCGCCGGCCCGCAGCAGCACCACCTCACCGCCCAGGCGTTCAGCCAGTTGCTGGGCATTCTGCAGGCGCAGCCGTGACTGCTCATCCCGCGCGCGGCCGTTGTCGACATGCACCAGGCTCCACGGCAAATGCCGCCGCTGGGCGACCCGGCTGGCATGGCGCACCAGGCGTTCGGCTTGCGCATCGCCATCGACCCCCACCAGCAGGCGACCCCGCACCGCCGGCGCCGCTTGGCCGAGCTGGCGATATCCCTGGGCCAGATCGTCGTCGACATGGGCGGCAGCGGTCTGCATGGCCAGCTCGCGCAGGGCCATCAAGTTGGTTTGGGTGAAAAACGCATCGATGGCCGCACGCGCCTGTTCCGGCACATACACCTTGCCGTCGCGCAGGCGCTCGAGCAATTCGCGGGACGGCAGGTCGATCAGCAGCAGTTCGTCGGCCTCCTGCAGCACCCAGTCTGGCAGGGTTTCGCGCACCTGCACGCCGGTGATGCCACGCACCTGGTCGTTGAGACTTTCCAGGTGCTGGACGTTGACTGTGGTGAACACGTTGATGCCGGCCGCGAGCAGTTCCTGGATGTCCTGCCAGCGCTTTTCATGACGGCTGCCGGGGGCGTTGCTATGGGCCAGTTCATCGACCAGAACCAGCTTGGGCCGGGCCGCGAGCAGGCCGTCGAGGTCCATTTCTTCAAGCATTACGCCCCGGTATTCGCTGCGCAACAACGGCTGTTGCGGCAAACCGCTGAGCAAGGCTTCGGTCTCGGCGCGGCCGTGGGTCTCGACCACCCCGGCGATCAGAGCCACACCCTGGCGCAGTTGAGTATGGGCAGCCTGGAGCATGGCGTAGGTCTTGCCAACGCCGGGCGCGGCGCCAAGGAAAACTTTGAGCCGGCCACGGCCGTTGCGGGGCAGATCGGCTAGCAGGGCATCGGCGCGGCCGGAGTCGCTCATGCGCGGGGGTTCCTCAGGTGTTCAAAGTAGTCAGGTTCAATGAAGATCAAATGTGGGAGGGGGCTTGCTCCCGATAGCGGTGTGTCAGTAACAGCTATTTCAACTGAACCAGCGCTATCGGGAGCAAGCCCCCTCCCACAGGGTTCAGAGTTTTTCCAGGGCCATGTTCAGGGCCAGCACGTTGACTACGGGCGGGCCTACCAACGGGCTTTCGATGTGTTCATCCAACAGCCGCTGCAAGGTCGACACCGGTACATTCCGTGCGGCCGCCACTCGCGCCAGTTGATAGGCAATTGCCTCGGGTGGCAAGTGTGGATCGAGCCCGCTGCCGGAGGTCGTCAGCGAGGCCAAAGGTACCGGCCCCTGCCCTGGCACCTGTTGTTTAGTCGCGTCGTCAAAGATACGCGCGGCCAGTGCGGGGTTGCTCGGGCCAAGGTTGCTGGCACTGCTGGAAACCGTCGCGAACGCGCCGGCCGAAGGGCGTGGGTGGAACCAGCCGTCGCCGCTGAAATCCTGGGCGATCAGGCTGGAGCCGCGCACCTTGCCGCTGGCATCGCGCACCAGGCTGCCATTGGCCTGGTCCGCAAAGGCTACTTGCGCGACGCCGGTCACCACCAGCGGGTAGGCGACGCCGGTGATCAGGGTCATGAGTACCAGCAGGCTCAGGGCTGGGCGGATGATGTTGGACATTTCAGACTCCTCGGTGCAGTGATGCGGTGGGACGCGGAGCGTCCGGGGCGGCGTTCCCACGCTGAGCGTGGGAACGATCAGGCTCAAACCAGGTGCAGCGCCGTCAGCAGCATGTCGATCGCCTTGATGCCCACAAAGGGCACCAGCAGCCCACCCAGGCCGTAGATCAGCAGGTTGCGGCGCAACAGCGCGGCCGCGCTCGCGGCTTGCACGCGCACACCGCGCAGGGCCAGGGGAATCAGCACCACGATGATCAGCGCGTTGAACACGATGGCCGACAGGATCGCGCTCTGCGGGCTCTGCAAGTGCATGACATTGAGCACGCCCAGTTGCGGATAGATCGAGGCAAACAGCGCCGGCAGGATCGCGAAGTACTTGGCCACGTCGTTGGCGATGGAAAAGGTGGTCAGCGCACCCCGGGTCACCAGCAACTCCTTGCCGATCTGCACCACGTCCAGCAGCTTGGTCGGATCGCTGTCGAGGTCGACCATGTTCGCGGCTTCCCGCGCAGCCTGGGTACCGTCGTTCATCGCCATGCCGACATCGGCCTGGGCCAGTGCCGGGGCGTCGTTGGCGCCGTCGCCGCACATGGCGACCAGACGACCGTCGTTCTGTTCATGGCGGATACGCGCCAGCTTCTTCTCAGGCGTGGCTTCAGCCAATACATCATCCACGCCGGCTTCAGCGGCAATCGCGGCGGCGGTCAGCGGGTTATCGCCGGTGACCATCACGGTACGAATGCCCAACTTGCGCAGCTCGGCGAAACGCTCGCGGATACCGGGCTTGACCACGTCTTTGAGATGGATCGCACCGAGTAACTTGCCATCGGCGCACACCAGCAACGGGGTGCCGCCACTCTGCGCGATCTTGTCGATTTCCCGCGACAGCGCAGGTAACAGGTCGCTGCGTTGCTGGCCGATAAACGCCAGCAGCGAATCCACCGCGCCCTTGCGAAAGACGCGGCCCTGGTAATCGACACCGGATAACCGGGTTTCCGCGCTGAACGGTACGGCGGTCAGTTGCTCCAGCGTCGGCTCGGCCTGGGGGTGCAAGGCGCGCAGGTATTCGACGATGGACTTGCCTTCCGCCGTGTCATCGGCCAGGGAGGCGAACAACGCGCCTTCAGCCACTTCTCGACCACTGACACCGGGCGCCGCAACCACGGCGGTGCAACGACGGTTACCGAAGGTGATGGTGCCGGTCTTGTCCAGCAGCAACACGTGCACATCCCCTGCCGCTTCCACCGCGCGACCGGACTTGGCGATCACGTTCAACCGCACCAGACGGTCCATGCCGGCAATGCCGATGGCCGAGAGCAAGCCGCCAATGGTCGTGGGAATCAGCGTCACCAGCAGTGCGACGAGGAACACCAGGGGCAGGCTGCCATTGGCGAAGTGTGCGAACGGCTGCAGGGTGACCACCACCAGCAGGAAGATCAGGGTGAGGCCGATCAGCAGGATATCCAGTGCAACTTCGTTGGGGGTTTTCTGGCGTTTGGCGCCTTCCACCAGCGCGATCATGCGGTCCAGGGTCGACTCGCCGGGGTTGGCGGTGATGCGGACCAGCAGCCAGTCCGACACCAGCCGGGTGTTGCCGGTGACGGCCGAGCGGTCGCCGCCGGACTCGCGGATCACCGGGGCGGACTCGCCGGTAATCGCCGCTTCGTTGACCGCGGCGATGCCTTCGATCACTTCGCCGTCGCCAGGAATCATTTCACCTGCCGCGACGCGCACCACATCACCTTTGCGCAGGCTGGTGGCCGGTACCACCTTGAAGCTGCCGTCGGCCTCCTTGCGGCGCGCGCTCAGGCCTTCACTGCCGGCCTTGAGGCTGTCGGCGCGGGCCTTGCCACGGCCTTCGGCCAAGGCTTCAGCGAAGTTGGCGAACAACACGGTGAACCACAGCCACACCGCGATTTGCACGGCCACGAAAGTCGGCACGCTGGTATCGGGCACAAAGCACAGCACGGTGGTCAGAATGGCGGTCAGCTCGACCACCAGCATGACCGGCGAGCGTTGCAATTGACGGGGGTCCAGCTTGACGAACGCCTGGACCAGCGCCGGGCGCCACAACGCAGAGATCGCGGTTTTGGCGGGCTCCTGAGTGCGCGCGGGGGCAGCATTTTTTACAGACATGTTCATTCTCATATCCCCTTGACTTAGAAGCCCATGCTCAGGTGTTCAGCAATCGGGCCCAGCGCCAGTGTCGGCAGAAACGTCAGGCCGCCCACCAGCAAAATGGTCACGGTCAACAGCGTCACGAACAACGGGCCGTGGGTCGGAAAACTGTTCTGGCCAATCGGTGCGGTCTTCTTCATCGCCAGGCTACCGGCGAGGGCCAGCACCGGCAGGATGTAACCGAACCGGCCAATCAACATGCCCAGGCCGAGCATCAGGTTGTGAAAAGCGGTGTTGCCGCTGAAACCGCCGAACGCCGAACCGTTGTTGGCACTTGCCGAGGTGTAGGCGTAGAGCAACTGGCTGAAACCGTGGGGCCCAGGGTTGCTGACGGCCCCGGCCGGGCCCGGCAGGCTGGCGGCGATGGCACCCAGCATGAGCACACCCACCGGCATGACCAGCAGGGTCACTACGAGCAATTGCACTTCCTTGGCCTGAAGCTTCTTGCCCAGGTATTCCGGGGTGCGGCCGATCATCAGGCCGGCGAGGAACACCGCGATCAACACGTTGAGCAACATGCCGTACAGGCCTGCGCCGACGCCGCCGAAAATCACTTCGCCAACCATCATGTTGACCAGCGCCACCATGCCGCTCAGAGGGTTGAGGCTGTCCTGCATGCCGTTGACCGATCCGTTGGAGGCCGCAGTGGTCGTCACCGACCAGAGCACCGTGCCGGTGGTGCCGAAGCGTGTTTCCTTGCCTTCCAGCGGCGCGGTGTGTTCCACGGCCGGGTTATTCAGGGTCGGATTGGGCTGGTACTCGGACCACAGCGACGTCGCGCCGCCAATCAGGAACAAGGCCAGCATGCACGCGAGAATCGCGCGGCTCTGACGCAGGTCTTTGACGTAGTGACCGAAGGTGAACACCAGGGCAACCGGGATCAGGATGATCGACGCCACTTCGAAGAGGTTGGCCCAGGCCGTCGGGTCTTCGAACGGATGCGCCGAGTTCACCCCAAAGAAGCCGCCGCCATTGGTGCCCAGTTGCTTGATCGCAATCTGGCTGGCTGCAGGGCCCAGGGGAATGACTTGATCCACACCCTGCATCGTCACGGCATCAACGTAATGGGCGAACGTCTGCGGCACACCCTGCCACACCAGGAACAGCGCCAGCACCAGGCACAGCGGCAGCAAACCGTAGAGCGTGGCGCGGGTCATGTCGACCCAGAAATTCCCCAGAGTCGCGGTGGATTTGCGACCGATCCCACGGCAAAGCGCGACCAGGACTGCCAGGCCGGTGGCGGCGCTGACGAAGTTCTGCACGGTGAGGCCGACCATCTGGCTGAGGTAGCTCAGGGAGGCTTCGCCGCTGTAGTTCTGCCAGTTGGTATTGGTCATGAAACTGACCGCGGTGTTGAACGCCAGCGTCCATTCCTGGCCCGGCAATTTCTGCGGGTTGAGTGGGAGATAGTCCTGAAACAACAGGATGGCGAACAACAGCAGGAAGCCCGCCAGGTTGAACGCGAGCAAGGCCAGCATGTACTTCTGCCAGCTTTGCTCTTGTTGATCGTCCACACCCGACAGGCGATAACAGGCTTTCTCGACAGGCTCCAGCACCGGCGTCAGCCACGTGCGCTGGCCTTCCATCACCTTGTAATAGAACCGCCCCAGAAACGGTGCCGGCACCAGTACCACGGCGAAGAAGGCGATGATCAGCCAATAGTCATAACTGTGCATAGCCCGCTCCTAGTTCCGATCCGCGCGTAACAGCGCAACCAGCAGATAAATGAACAGCGCCACGGCCAATAGCAGTGACACCCCGTCCAGAACGCTCATGGAAGTTTCTCCGTTTAACGGCGAGTGCCGCGTGTAGGGCAATTGTCCGCAGGAGGGGTGTAAAGGAACGAGAGCGAGGCGGGGCGCGGGGCGTAAAGATGGCGTAAAGAATGGCTTTATGCGCGGTTTACAGGGGGGTTGCAGTGGCTGGCTGGGCCTCATCGCGGCATAGGTATCTACACAGTTTTGGTGCGACACCGCACCTGTGGCGAGGGAGCTAACGCGTATCTTCCTGACGCTCGGAGGTCCAAATGTGGGAGGGGCGGTGCGACGATTCGACTTGCCCCTGATGGCGGCCTCTGGGCCGACCAAGATGGTGGATTGGGTTGAGTACATATCCGTTTCTGCGGTAACGGCTACTTAGGGTTCCGCCCTTACGGCGGCTCACTTTTGAAAAGCGCAAAAGTAAGCAAAACGCTCTTGCCCCACCACTCGGCACCTCGCTTAGGCTCGGTGTGCCCGAGATCAAAAGCAGATCAAGATCAAGAGCGGCTCGCTTCGCATCGTGGTTACGGGTGAGCGATACAGAGTTGTGTAGATACCTATGTTCATCGCGGGCAAGCCCAGCTCCCACACTGGAATGCGGTCCACTGTGGGAGCCGGGCTTGCCCGCGATGGCGGCAGTCCAGGCAGGGCTGCACCTGCCTGGTGCAATGATGAGAATTTTCAAACGCCAAACCATCTTCCATACGACAGTTGCATCGCTTTACGACAATGATTCTCAGGCTGGCATGCCCACTGCAACACCCTGAATCATTCCAACCGTTCAGGGAACTCCTCACAATGAACACACAACTCAAACCCACCTTGGGCACCCTGCATCTATGGGGCATCGCTGTCGGGCTGGTGATTTCCGGCGAGTACTTCGGCTGGAGCTATGGCTGGGGTGTGGCCGGCACACTGGGATTTCTGGTGACCTCATTGATGGTCGCCGCGATGTACACCTGCTTCATCTTCAGCTTCACCGAACTGACCACGGCGATTCCCCATGCCGGCGGCCCCTTTGCCTACAGCCGCCGCGCCTTCGGTGAAAAAGGCGGCTTGATCGCCGGCCTGGCAACCCTGATCGAGTTTGTCTTCGCGCCACCCGCGATCGCCCTGGCCATCGGCGCCTACCTCAACGTGCAGCTTCCAGCGCTGGACCCGAAACACGCCGCCGTCGGCGCCTACATCGTGTTCATGGGCCTGAACATCCTCGGCGTGAAACTCGCCGCCACCTTCGAACTGGTGGTCTGCGTGCTCGCCGTCGCCGAGCTGCTGGTGTTCATGGGCGTCGTTGCCCCGGCGTTCAGCTTCAGCAACTTCGCCCTGAACGGCTGGGCCGGCGCCGACACCTTCGGTGCCCCGGCGATTGCCGGCATGTTCGCCGCGATCCCCTTCGCCATCTGGTTCTTCCTCGCCATCGAAGGCGCGGCCATGGCCGCCGAAGAAGCGAAAGATCCCAAGCGCACCATTCCGAAAGCCTACATCAGCGGCATCCTCACCCTGGTAATCCTGGCCATGGGCGTGATGTTCTTCGCGGGCGGCGTGGGCGACTGGCGCACCCTGTCAAACATCAACGACCCGCTGCCCCAGGCCATGAAAACCGTGGTGGGCGAAAGCTCCGGCTGGTTGCACATGCTCGTTTGGATCGGCCTGTTCGGCCTGGTGGCAAGTTTCCACGGCATCATCCTCGGCTACTCGCGCCAGTTCTTCGCCCTGGCGCGCGCCGGTTACCTGCCGCCCTTCCTGGCCAAACTGTCGCGATTTCAGACACCTCACCGCGCCATCATCGCCGGCGGCGTGGTCGGCATCGCGGCCATCTACAGCGACGGCCTGATCAACCTTGGCGGCATGACCCTGACCGCCGCGATGATCACCATGGCGGTGTTCGGCGCCATCGTCATGTACATCATGAGCATGCTCAGCCTGTTCAAATTGCGCAAAACCGAACCGCTGCTGGAGCGGACTTTCCGCGCACCGGGCTACCCCATCGTACCGGGCATCGCGCTGGTACTGGCCGTGGTGTGCCTGGTGGCGATGGCCTGGTTCAATACACTGATCGGGCTGATCTTCCTTGGCTTCATGGCCGTGGGCTTCATCTACTTCCAACTGACCGCCCAAGACCGCGCCGATGCGCCGGCAGATGCAATGTTGACCGGGCTATAAGACTCGTGAGGCAGAACGGGCCTACACTGAACTACTCAGAACGCCCGTAACTCAAAGCAGTTATTACCGTGGGAGAATTCTCCCCCGGCAACCTGCCTCAAGGAGAGCCTTATGCCGTGGTATGCGTGGTTGATTATGGTTGTTGCGATCGGATCGATCGTCGGTGGATTGATGATGCTGCGCGACAGCGCCAACAAAGTGGAACTCACCGACGAACAACGCAAACGCGTGGCCGAGCGCAATGCGCAGGCGGATGCCAAGGATGCCCAGGATCGTTGAGCCCTGGGGTTACTCCCAAGCCGCCTTGGCAATCTGCAACCCGTGCTGCCCTTTATAGGCAGCACGCTCGGGCTGACTCCAGCCTTCAAGCAACCCCTCCTCCAATTGGTAGATTTCTACCCCCAACGGACGACACACCGTCAACGGGTCCTGCGCGTCCGGCCCCCACATCGGCAGCGACAAATCCCCACCCGGACACGTCGACAGCGCGCACAGCAAATCAATCTCGGCAAAAAACTCCAGGTAATCGCCCTTCTGTGCCGGACAGGCTTTCATAAAGTACATGTCATCGTGATTGAGTCCGGTGCACTGGAAGATATTCAGCACGTCGTGCACATCGAATTCCGTCAGACCGTGGGGCAATACCGCGCGAGTCAGGTTCGAATGGCAATGATGATGAAAGTCCTCCCCGGTGAGCATACGGTTCACATAAGGATCGCAGCGCGTGCCAAGCAAATCATGCAGGCGCCCGCCATGTTCATCGATGCCGTAGCCTGCCAGGCTGTCATCGGTAATGGTGACCAGTGGCCGCAGGAACGGAAGGTTCGACCACAAACGGTCGTGGGTGCTGACATGGGCACCTTGAAGTTGCCGAGTGCGAGCTGCCCAGAGGCGCTCGCGCGGATCATTGGCGTTCCACACGTTGAAATCCCCCACTTGCGGGCCCACCGGAGTGGTCACGCGGAAGACATGCCCGGCAGGGACTTTCCATGCCCTGCCCGTGCGGATAGGCACATCGAACTGTCCGACCAGCGTGCGTTGGTCCCGGCGATCCCGGATGCGCTCGTAGAACGCCGTATCCACCTGTAATGCCGAGCCTTTACTGACTTGGTAGGCGGCCGGATAGTCTTTGTACATGGGGCGATCCTCCATTAAAGGTGACTGTCGAACAATCGATAATCTTGAGCTAACCACATTTCATGCCAGGACTGGGCTGGAAACACCCAGGCTAAAAGGCCGATCAATGATCGGCCTTCCTGGCTACGTCCTTCAGTTGATAACCAACCTGTCGCGATTCTTCTCCAGCAGGGCCTTGCCAATACCCTTTACCTCCAGCAACTCATCCACCGCAGTGAAAGGGCCATTGCTTTCGCGAAAAGCAACGATCGCTTTCGCCTTGGCGGCGCCGATACCGAACAAATCGCGTCGCAGGGTTTCAGCATCGGCCGCGTTGAGGTTGACCTTGGCAGACTGCTCGGCTTTGATCATTTGCGCGGAGATGGGGGTTGGGACTTCAGGTTTGGCGGATGGGGCTGCGGTGGTGGCGACAGAGAGGCTGGCGAGGAAGGCAAAGACAAGGGAGGAAACGTAGGTGTTTTGCATCGGTGACGCTCCATGACATCGGTAAGAGAAAAGCAGCTTTTCCGAAGCTGCTTTTCTAACTTAGATGATGCGGGAGGAGAGTCAAAAATGAGTGGGTTACAAGGTATGTTAGGCTATTCCTCTAACGCAATACACCGTTGTCGACCCAGTTCTCGCAGAGGCTTTTGAAAAAACACATACGTTCCCCTCTCATTGAAATACTGTCGTATGTGTGCTACCCAGGCAGGCCGTCCGTCAAGTAAAATACACAAAAAAGGAATCGTTTCTTTTTCATGAAACGATTGCATTTTGAGTCAACGGTAAATGGAGAAAAAATGAACGCGCCAAAAGACTACTTCGTGCACTCCCATGCATTGTGTGAATCCTCAACCATTGGTAAAGGCTCCAGGATTTGGGCATTTGCGCATATTTTACCCAGCGCCAAAGTTGGAGCGGACTGCAATATCTGCGACCACGTATTCATTGAGAATGATGTAACTATTGGAGATAGGGTAACGATTAAATGCGGAGTTCAAATCTGGGATGGAATTACGATTTCGGATGACGTATTCATCGGCCCCAACGTTACTTTTACCAATGACCTATATCCCAGAAGTAAAGTTTACCCTGAAAGTTTCGATCGGACTATTGTAGGAAAAGGCGCTTCCTTGGGCGCAAACTGCACCATCTTGCCCGGCTTAGAAATCGGTGAAAACGCAATGGTCGGCGCAGGGGCTGTAGTTACCCGATCAGTCCCAGCCAATACTACCGTTGTAGGCAATCCTGCAAAAATAGTAAACTCGCAAGTAAAAAGAAATGTTTAAATTTTAATCACATAAAATAATAAGCCGATCAATGATCGGCTTATTAAAGGAAGAAAACGACTGAAAACTTACCTATTTGAACATCGATATCTGTAATGCCAAATAACGCGGCAATCTATGGCTCCAATCGCCTCTGCTGGTAGATCCAATCAACAATTTCGCCATCCGGCGTATAACCACTGACCGTATCACGTAACAATTGACGGACTCGGTTGTAGTCATCTTGATCGATCGCTGCCAGCAATTCAGACAGTTTGGCCTTGAGGGCCTCCCACGGCAAATGATCCTCGTTGGCACTCATAATCATCGGGTGCTGTGTTGCCACTACATTGTCACCGATCAATAGTTCTTCGTACAGCTTTTCACCGGGGCGCAATCCGGAAAATTCGATAGCGATATCACCGTGAGGATTTTTGTCGGAGCGTACACTCAACCCTGACAAATGGATCATCTTTTCGGCCAGCTCGATGATCTTGACAGGCTCCCCCATATCCAACACGAACACATCACCTCCAAGCCCCATGGAACCAGCCTGTATGACCAATTGAGCCGCTTCTGGAATGGTCATGAAGTAACGCGTGATTTTCGGATGCGTAACCGTCAGGGGCCCGCCAGACTTTATCTGCTTGTGAAACAAGGGAATCACAGAGCCGGATGAACCCAATACATTACCAAATCTCACCATGGTGAAGCGGGTTTTATTCACATGGGAGACATTAGACTTATCACCAAACAAAACAGGCGCGAGTTCACCGCTCAAGGCTTGAAGCGTCAGCTCTGCAAGGCGCTTGGTGCTGCCCATGACATTGGTTGGACGCACCGCCTTATCTGTCGAGATTAGGACGAAGTTCGACACACCCGCTTGAAGTGCAGCCTGAGCGGTATTCAGTGTGCCGATCACATTATTCAACACACCTTCTGCAATATTGTGCTCGACAATCGGCACATGTTTATAAGCCGCTGCATGATAAACCGTATCAACACGCCAGGTTTTCATCACATCAAGCAACTTGGCCTGATCACGTACCGACCCCAGTATCGGCAGTAATTTGACCGGTAACGAATGACGAGTAATGCGCTGTTCCAACTCAGAAAGAATGCTGTAGAGATTGAACTCACTGTGCTCGAACAACAGCAGAGTCGTTGGCCGGAGGTCAAGGATTTGCCGGCACAGCTCAGAACCGATAGATCCCCCCGCTCCCGTCACAAGGACGGTTTGCCCCATAATGCAATGCTCGAGCAGTTCATCCTGCGCAGGTACCGAATCACGCCCCAGCAAGTCAGCAATATCAACTTCCTGAATATCGTCAACCTTGACCCGGCCACTGGCGAGGTCCATGAAACCGGGAACACTGCGAACATGGAGCGGAAAACCTTCCAAAAAGCCGAGAATCTCACGACGCCGCCCGCGGCTGGACGAAGGAATGGCCAAAAGAATCTCCTGAGCGCCCGTCACATCGATCATCCGTTGAATATGTTTAGGCTTATAGACTTGAAGGCCGGAAATGACACGATCCGAGATAGTAGTGTCGTCATCGATAAAAGCTACGGGGCGCATAAGGCGTCCCATACGCAGCGCGGCCACCAATTGATTACCTGCGGCGCCGGCACCATAAATGGCGACACGAGGAAGGCCGTCTTCACGACTGGTAAATGGCACATGCTGGGCAGCGGCGAACCAATCGCCCAAAAAGTATTGCCGCATGGTCAAACGCAAACCACCGACCATGATCAAGCTCAACCACCAGTAGTTAAAGATAATTGATCGGGGCACGACATTTTGATGATTGCTATACCAATAGACGACGACGCCCAGGATCAGCGATGAAAGGCTCACAGCCTTGATAATCGCTACCAGTGCGTCATTGCCAAAATAGCGCATGACGGCACGGTACATACCGAAGCGGATGAAAAGCGGAATAGCGACTACCGGTGCGGCTAAAAACAACCAAAGATGCATTTTGATAGGGTTGGTCATCTCGTCGATGCCGAGGCGAACAACGAATGCCATCCACAGTGCGAAGAACACCAAAATAACGTCCGCAACTACCTGTATCAATCGTTTTTGGTGACGAGGCAGTTTCAATAGCCAAGTGCGCAACCGGTTAATCATGATTCACCTACGGTCCTTGCGTTAGATCAAAATTCTTGTCGACCGCGCAATAAACGCAGAACAAAAAGCACTGTACGTTGCCTGTCCGAACAAGCTACTCATTGACGAACTCCATCGTACTAATGGGAAACGCCATCTCGCTTGAGTACCTTCAAAGCTGTCAAAAACAGGATTTTCAGATCGAAAAACAAACTCATATTTTTCGCATAATAGGCATCATAACTAACCTTGACAGGTATCGGCAACTCGTCCCGTCCATTCACCTGCGCCCAGCCCGTGAGGCCAGGCCTTACAAGGTGAACACCTTGCTCTGTGCGCAATGCAATAAGGTCAGCCTGGTTAAAAAGCGCCGGCCTGGGGCCCACAAAACTCATGTCGCCGGCGATGATGCTCCATAATTGAGGCAACTCATCCAGACTAGACTTCCTTAAGAAATTTCCAATGGGTGTCAGGTACTGCGCCGGATCTTGCAACAGATGCGTGGCCACCGCGGGGGTTCCAGTACGCATCGAGCGAAATTTCGGCATTTTGAATACTGTATTATTCGCACCCACACGATCAGACCAATAAAGAGCAGGACCTTTTGACGTCAATTTTACCGCAAGGGTAACAAGCACGATCGGGATCAATAGTATGAGCAGAGCAAAAAAGCTCAGTAATAGATCAAAAAAACGCTTCATTTCGGGACACCAACCTTTAAAATCAGAGCTATTTAGTTGAGTATTTAGTAAACATCGCGCAAAGCCTAGCGAGCGACAGAGATACTCTCTGAGCAATTGCCTTTTTACGCAAGATACAAGGATGTTCGATAAAGTGCCAGGACAGCACGGCGGGGACAAGCGCTAGCGGTAAAGCCACTAGAATCATGGCCACAGGCGATATCCCTTTACAGAGGTGGGCCAAAATCTCTTGAGTCGGAAATGCATAGATATAGAGGCCATAAGAATAATCCCCCAATTTATTAAATTGACGAGCAAACCATGGTGTATTGAAGGCCACCCAGAACACAGAGTAACTCCAAGCAACCACAAAGGCTTCAACAAAAACAGGGGACTTGAACAGCAAAAACGTAACTAACCAGCAAGCACCTAAAATACGATAATCCAACCAAATATTGGACCTATACGAATAAAGCAGCATGCCGATTATAAACGGAAAGCTCCACTGCACCCACATAAGCGTCTGAAACCCGGGATGAATGCCCTCACGCGCTAACAATATTTTAAACACAAAATAAAAAACAAAGTACACTACGAAAAACATTGACACCCGCGGCAAACTTTTCAGCAGCCCGACAACGCCCAACGTCAAAACCAGAGCGTACAATAAAACTTCATAATACAGCGTCCACAACGAACCATTAATACCTGGATAAGGATTATTTTGAAAAAGACCCGGCAGTTGAAATTGAATCGTTTTCAACTTTAAATTAGAGGTCACATAACTATAGACCTCACTTGATGAGAGGTAATCGCGCAGACTCATAGTCGCGAACAATGGCCCTACAACGAATGCACTCAACACCAGAACAACCAGGAGTGCTGGATATAATCTTAAAAATCTTGCAACGACGAAGTCAATCTTGCTTTTTGAACGTTGGTAACTCAGGGATATAAAAAACCCTGATATACAGAAAAAGGTAAATACACCTAAACCGCCAAGCGAAAAACCGAGCTGCGCCACAAGCGGCTCGACCTCAGCCGCACCACGCGAGAGCGGGTAAGCGTGGGAAACCAGAACGAAGAGCGCCGCAACCACGCGGATAAAATTAAAGTTATTATCCCGGGCTTGAAGCACCATGGCCAAATTAGCCATGGTGGGAGCCATGTCGTTTTTCCTGATAAGAACGAGCTGTAATAGCAAACGCCTCATCAATGCTAACAGGGGGAACCCAGCCTAAGAGCTCTCGTGTATCAGCAATATCGACTTGAAGCGAGCCACATAGACGTTGAAAGAAATCTCGCTTACCCACCGCAGAAGCAGCCAGCCCCAAAAGCCCCTGTGGAACCGAAAATATGCGAGACTTTTTGTTCATTGCCACAGCCAGCTTTTCTAGAATCTGCCCGATGGACAGGTCATTGCCGTCACTCACCAGAAATATACGATTTGCTGCCGTTGGGTGATGAATGCACAAACAAATCAAATCTATCAAGTTGTCAATGAATACCAAGCTCCTGCGGTTGTTGATCGACCGAAGTGGCAGAGGCAGCCCTTTATCTACGGCAGCTAACATCTTTTCAAAGTTTGCCTTTACACCTGGGCCATACACCAGGACAGGCCTGATGATTACTACGCTCATTGCGGTTTCCTTCGCCAACACCATCAACGCCTGCTCGGCCTCCAGCTTAGACACGCCATAATCATCGAGCGGAGCGGGGGCATCCGAAGGCTTGAACGCACGATTTCTATCAGTCTCCTCGCCATTGACCTTAACGGAGCTGATAAAAATAAAACGCTTCACACCGGCTTGCGCAGCTTGCCGAGCAAGATTAAGCGTCGCGTCCACATTCACTTCACGAAAAGCCTGCAGCGGGTTGCTATGGGTCTCGTTCATAATGTGGGCACGCCCAGCGGAGTGAATGACTACCTCCACCCCCTGTAGGAGCGCATCCCAATTATTGTCCCGAGACAATGTTGGGATCACGCAACTTTGTACACCCGGCAGCGTAATAGCAGCGTTCTTGCGTGTCACGCTGACAACCGGATACCTGGCCGCAGCCAAGGCCTGGAGCAATGGAAGCCCGACGAAACCAGTGCCTCCGGTAAGAAGAATCTTCGGCATTTGTGAAAGGGACGCACCACTCAAACCATCGGACATAATCAAGCCTTATCAGACGACAACAATTGTTTGAATAGCTTATCGTATTGAGACGATACCCCCTCCCAACGATATCGACGCACCGCAACTTCATGCATTTTTTCACTCAGGGCCGCACGTGCCGCCTCGTCGGCAAAAAGCATGGATGCGTGGGTTATAAGTGAATCACTGGAATCGAAGAACTTAGCGTTGTCCTCGGTAGAAGCCCGATTGAATGACACATCGAATGCAATAATGGGCAAGCTCAACCACATCGCTTCGACAAGGGAAGGATTAGTTCCACCGGCACTGTGTCCATGAATGTAAATAGTGGCATTGCTGCGCAAAGGGCTCAACTCATCACCGTTGTAGATAGGGTCTAGCAGATGGAGATTTTCCGCACTTGCGTACTTATCCTGAAGCGCCTTCCCATACTCACTCTGCTTCCAGTTTCCAACGATGACCAAAGGAAGACCACTGGCGTGGAAAGCTTCGACAACAATGTGGATATTATTTTCAGGCTCAATCCTGCATACAGAAAACGCATAAGGATTACGTAGAAAAGGATAGCGATCCTTATCGGATTCTGTTAATGCTCGTGCCTTGGCCTGATCGCCACCATAGGCAATAAGAGTACTTTCCCGCCCGTACTCATTACGGACATAATCCTGAAGAACCTGATTATCAGTGACCACTGCGTCAGAATATCTGACTGCAACAGCCTCTGAAAACTTCAAGAATTTTTTGGCCAAAGGTGACCATTTTGCGCGTTTCCATTCATAACCATCGATATTGACAACAATCTTCTTCTTGGTGAGCATTTTTATGAATGGAAGTGCGATGCACCCGGAGACACCTAAGATCACCAAAATATCATTCTTGCGATAGGCATGCAGCATGCTGACAATATCATAAGGGATACTTTGCACACCGTTAGCTTTTAACGGAATGTAGATCAAATCTGCGTTGCCATATTTCTTGGGTTGAGACGCATAGGACTTCGAGCTGCAATATACCGAAACCTCGTAGTCTCTATCCAGGTATGTCACCAGTTGCTCTGAAAGCGTTTCCCACCCCCCGTATTGCGCTGGAAGACCGACCGTGCCTATGACTGCAAATTTAAATCCCATCAAACACCCCGAGCACACCACTTTCAAATTTTTCACTTGAGAAACTAAGTGACTTTACCTTCGCTGCCGCAGACAGGCGATAACAGACATCCGAGTTTTCTTTGAGGAATTCCAGTTTTGCAGCAATGTCTTCGACTCTGCCAGAGTCCATAAGATACCCTTCGCAGTCATCAGAAACCAGTTCAATAGGCCCCCCTGCCGGAGGTACGATACAGGGGACTCCAAATGAAAGGCCCTCGAGAATCGTCAAACCAAACGTTTCCACGCACTCAGGCGCTTTCGAAAGATTGAGTAAAATACTCGCTTGCTGGTAATAGGGCGTAACATCAGCACAGCTGAAGACAAGATTAATATTATCAGGCATTTGAGTACCCGAGAAAAACTCAGAGGCTTCAGCTTCCGTTGCGCCAAGGATCAAATTAAACTTGAAGCTTGAATCCGAACTCAACAAACGAGCAAGACGCACAAACTCATTGACGCCCTTATAGGCTTTCAAAGAGCAAATCATCAGCACGCAAAACGTCCCATGCGGCAAATGTTGATAAACATGACGAGTAGCAATGCGACTCATGTCTCGCGGGATTGAATTATAAACAACCTCGCTCCGGACATGGTGAAAGCCTTCCTCTCGAGCAAGAAAGCGAGATACAAATATATTACCACTTGAGCACTTTTCAACTACCCAGCGCAAGAAGGCCTTCAACGGCTTGGGGCGAATAGATGTTTCATGAATATGATAAAAAACCTTGACTCCTAACAACTTCCCCGCGAGAGCAGCACCGAAAGGCAACAAAGTATTAACATAGAAAATCGCAGAGGACTTCCGATATTTCAGCAACTTTAAAAACAATGTAATCTGTGAAATTGTATAACTTATTAATGTCAGAAATTTATTATCAAAGCGTTTGTAAAAGTAGCGTCGTTGAATGCAAGGGACAGATGAAAGAAAGCCGGAACTCCCCTTCCCGCCTAAAAACAATTCGGCGTCATATCCTTTCTTCGATACAGCATCAATCACTTGAGAAAGAACCTTGGGGCTCCCGCTAAAATCATTGAGCAAATGAAAAAATATAATTTTTTTCACTACACATCCTTTTTAACAACGTTCTCTTATGCGCTTCGCAGGGACGCCGGCATAAATTGAGTTAGCGGCATATCGTCCAGCCTTTAAAACGGCACCCGCCGCTACCACACAGCCATCCTCAAGGAAAACACCGTCGAGTACAGTAACTTTAGCGCCTATCCAGCAATTACTACCGATGTGGATTCCTGAGTTATTTACTCCCTGCAGACGAATAGGCGTTGCAGGATCAGCATAATTATGATTCTCCGAATGAAACGATACATAGTTACCGATAATCGTGTCATCACCTATGACAATACCGCCAGCGCAGCCCAAAAAACTGCCGCTGCCGATTCCGACATTATTACCAATCGATAGCCCTTCGCCCAGCTTAGTAAGACTGCCCGTGCACTCGATAATAACATTTTTCTTCAAAGAAACGCCTTCACCTAAGGTGATGCCTTTGACTGCTAAAGCATCGATGAAGCATCCATCATCGATCATAAGCCCTTTGCCCCCATAGATTAGGGATCGCGCCTTTACGGTTACGCCCTTGCCTACCAAGATGATCGAAAATCGTCTGAACTTCAGCAGACCATTTACTATCATGAAAGCTTTAGACAGCACAAAGCCAAAAAGATAACCATCAGGAATACGCTTATCAAGCTTGATGCTGCGGTTTCTGACTTTTAAAGAAAGATATTCAACCAGTTCTATCAGCATTATTTTTTCTCTTTAAAAGACGAAACATATGAACGGAGAAAACCAGAATTCTTATACGATACGCTCTTCTTCAACGCGGAAAACATCAGATAATTTTCCATTATTGAGCGAAAGAAAAAACCTTTTCGTTCAAAAATCACTCGAAAACCACGAATCATTTCCTGGAATCGAAACAGAGCTCGATCGGGACTATCCGACGTATCCTCAGACAGATCGTGTTGCAGCGCTGTATCAAGTACATAGAAGTGTGAATAGTAAGACTCATACCTCACGAAGAACGCTGTGTCTGTTGCATAAAATTTAAGACGCTCATCGAAGAGTGGTGCCATCTGTTCATAACACGCCTTTGTAAATATTACCCCACTGTTGATAGCCAGCTTATTAAGTGAAGTATTTATGCCGCTATCAACCGTCGGGGAGAGACGACCAAAAAACCAGAAGCGCTCACCTGGACTGACCAGTTTCTCTCCCGAGTAAATTTTCGGCAGTATCACGCCAAATGCGTCAGGCTGTGATTTCGCTTCACATTCAATCGCCTGTGCAATCGAGCCAACATAATTTGGTGCGGAGTAATCGGTATCATCATCCGAAATCAAAAAATGTGTCGCGCCTGTTCCAAAAGCCTGAGTGGCGACACGATTATAAATATGGGACAGACCTTCGTTATCACCTTCCAGCCACGTCAATTTCTTTTTAGCTAAAACTGGCGAATACTCTGGAGTGTTATTCCACACAAAAAAATCGACCTCAATTCCTTTTTCGCTAAATTGCTCAACACACGCCAGCAAGGTCGTTATAGCGATCGAATCTTTATAATGCCGCTTATACAAGACAACCAATATGGAAAGTTTAATTTTCACGATATTTCGAGTCATACATCACCACCACTATAACTAGCGCAAAAAGATACAGGACAACACTATTGGTGTAGGACTGGAAGAAGAAACTGCTTAGGAAGAATGGATAGCTGATAACAAGATAATCGGCAATGCCTGCCATGAAGGCGCTCCCTCCCAAACGTAACTGCTGACTAACTGTGACGATTTTACCGTAAAACATGATGAGCCCGATCATGACAGCGAGCCCTAAATAGCCAGCGGACGCTAGGAGATTCAACCATAGGGAGTCATACCAATGCGCCTGACCCGGCCCGATGGCACCAAACCCCAGACCCAATGGCATGGAACCAAGTGATTCCAGAACCACATACCACTGCCTTACCCGATCAAGCGCGGACAAGTCTTCGGTGTACCCCAGAGCAAGATACAGAAAAATCGAGCATGTAAAAAATAGCACATAACTGTACCCCAACACGCTAACAAGTCTTTTGCGCCTGAACAGTTGCAATACCGCCAGAAAGAACACTGCCGATATCATTCCAATTACGGCGGTCCTCACAGAACCATAACAAATTAACAATATCGAAAAAAAAGCAGTTAGCAAATACCCGATGAAGCTTAAGCCATATTTGCGTTTCCTCATCGTGCTCACAAGTAAACAACTTGCGAACAGCGCGGTATTCAAAACAAATGCGTTAAACTCTAGGGTACCGGTAAAAAAACCTGATATCCGGGCGTTCCCATCTCTCATGGAATTATACGCCTCCAGTTCAAAACCTTTTTCCAGGAGTAAAGGCCAATACCAGAATTGTTCTGCATTACTGATGGTGAGATATTGATAAACGGCGTAACCACCAGAAACAAAGGTCATTATAACCAGGGTTGAATATATCACCCGAAGTTTCATTTCAAGCTCTAACCCGCGGCATACTGCATTCAACATCAATGCAAAAAGAACGGGCATCGCAAAAGAGCGAAACATCCGAAATGAGCCATCAGACAGGTCTCCGCACAATAAATAAAATACAATGAAAAATGCAAAGACCAAAAGCTGTTCTTTATATTTGCGCGGTATCGAGTGGTGCGTGCCTGCCTGAAAAAAAACAAGCAGCATTGTCAGCAGGATATAGAGTAATACGCCGCCTTCACGCCAGGCGCTAAAAACAGCAGGCGCATGAAACGTCAAGATAACGTAATCCGAGACCAAGAGAAGGACAATAAAAAACCGTAGCGCTAACACCCTCATACTTTATCCGACCTCGGGCTCTTTCCTGTCACTCCTCTAAGCTTCAAAAGCGCTAGTTTAACCACCATCTTCATCTTCTGCATGGCGCTTAACTCACGCAGCACCAACAATAAAAAGCGTTTATCGTAACTTATTAACTTAGCGATTATGACGGGCGGAATGGCTGAAGTTATTTTCCCTGCCTGTTCATAAGCGGCAACGTCACCCGTCCATGCCACATGTTTTTCCAATTCATTGGCGCACAGTATGTTGTCATAAAGGCACGCCCGATAGCGGGACTTTACGGCATCGTAGCCATTGACTGCGCACACCGACTCAATGACTGACTCATCGTTATCACATTGGAGGATGCTCATCATTAGATCGTCGATGCTTTTACTCTTAAGGTTATCTGCAGGCGAATAACCCTGTATCGGGGCGCGAAGCCCCACACAGCGACGGCCACTGACGAGCTGCTCGGCAAATGCGGTACCGCCGGGCGTAGGATAACTATCTACGTAAAAGTCAGCCTTTTCCAAAAGCGTTAAATAACTCGCATAAGGTACAGACGACAAAATCTTAAAGCGACTCCAATATCTTAATTTTAGTGGCCACCACCAAATATTCGTGTACGGATTAGCTCCCACTATCCAGAATGTGGATCTTTTAAACTCCGACAACACCCTTTGGATTGTGGGCCTTGAATCATATCCCTTAACAGGCTTAAACTTAAACGGCGATGCCGCACTGAAAAAATTCAGCGCATCTTCCTTATCGGGCAGACGATGTTTCTTTAAAACTAATTGAGTACTCAGCGGAATACCCAAAAACGATTTATCCCCTGATATGGTTTTCTTCATATCTCGATGCAAGCCAAAGGTGCTGATTTCGAAATACACATCAGCCACCGTGCTACCATAGGTAAATACATGGTCAGCATGGTTTACAAAGAAAATCTTAGCGCCCGAGATCGTTTTTAGAATACGGCAGGCAATGACAGCGACTATATCATCAGGGTGGATATGCAGAACCACTCTCTTATATGACTTCAGGCACTCTATAATTTCAGCTACTTTCTGCAACGGCGTTCCGGGCTGCAAGCTGGCACATTCATTGAAAAAGCTTCGGGTACGCTCGATTGCCCGTTCGTCGCTTTGGCGGGTTATCAGGAGATCCGGCTTTTCCACATGCATCGTAGCGAGCTGCTCCATTAACCGAGTATGCCCACCGATCAAATACGGCTCAGATATGAGATGAATGCAATCCTTCGAAGGTAAATCGGCTTCGCCTATTTGAACGATATCCATGCATCGCCCAGTTAATATATCCTCCAACTCAGGATCATCGTAGACGCCCTTATCAACAGCCCAGAGTATGGCCCCATAGACTTCGGCCAGCTCGACACTCTTATTGATATCTTTTCGCGTCAAAATTAAATCGCGAATTGAGGATAGCAAGCGACTCATGGGCAAAAGGACCTCATATTGCATTATTTTGATTGAGCTTTCTGTAAATAAGAAAGTACATGACAACTAAGTAAAAACCGTAATTAACGGCATGAGCCCACGTCACACCAACCGGCCCACCCACCTTCGTCAATACTATTGTCAATAGATAAAACCCGAATGCAAAAATCACTTCTGTAAAAATATACATCTTAACCATCGCTTTACCCAGCATCAGGTACGCAAGGATCCAGCTTGCAATTTTCAGTGTATCGCCCAACATCTGCCAAGCGAAAAAGTCTCTCATGGGGCTGAACGCACTGGTAAATAGAAGCCCGATAATAAAGTCCCTCAGGAGGTAGATCGCTAACCCGCAGACCATCGCAACAGGCAGAATTAGCTTATACCCTTGCACGATCTCCTTCCTGATATCCTCAGGATTGACCAGCTCCGATAACTTCGGCAAAAAATACAGACCCAACGTCGTTGTCACGAGCAGCAAATACGCTGTACTTAAGCGCCACATAGCCTCCCAATAACCAGCCGTTTCCCAGCCGAACTCCGCACCAAGATAATTCCGGACCAAAATATGACTGACTGGCACGCATGCGGCTGTGGTGAGCGCCATGGCAGTGAACTTAGTCAGGTTGATGGCGACCTGCTTATCCAAACGTCCTAATAAATTTGAAAACCGAAACCAAGGCGTTCTGTAGCAGAGCAAGCACGTTACAAAAAATGCAATAGATTGGTAGAGCACCAAGGAAATCAATGCCCCGTATAATCCGTACCCTACAACCATGACAATAGTGACCAGCAGGGAAAGGAGGCTCCCCCCGATATTGGCCAGGATGTATCGGTTGATTTCCTTTTTGCCATTGAGAATAGCGAGCAGCAAGGTGTTAAAGGAGAAAAAAACCACTGTAGCAGCGCACCAGATAAACACGCTGTACAAGGATTCATCATTAAAACACCACACAGCCAGCGGTTTGCTGAAGCAAATAATCAAGACAGATGTTACAACTGAGCCGACAAATGCGATTGTGCCCGCCGTGCGCCACACTCGACGCTGCGCCTCTTCATCGCCGTCGTATTCAGCGGTGTACTTGGTCACCCCGTTGCTAATGGCGCCCGTCGAGAACGTCGTCACCATCTGAACAGCGTTTTGAAACTGGCCTAAGGCGGCATATCCAGAAGGCCCTACATAAATTGCCAGCATTTTGTTGATGCCCAACAAAGTGAGCATCTTGATAATGACGGCAATACCGTTGAGGAGGCTTGTCCGAAGCAGCGTCATGTCAGGCGTCTACAGAAAAGCTGTTGCAAGCCTCAACGACATGCTGAGCCTCAGCGTCGGTCATCACTGGACTGATTGGCAAGCTTAATACTTCCCGATGAATGCTTTCAGTAACAGGAAATGACTTATTATAAAAGTAGGACTGTGCATAAGCCTGCTGCTGGTGAGGCGGGATGGGATAATGGATCAGTGTTTGAACACCGGATTTCTCCAAGTGGCGCTGTAAATCCTCTCTTACGTTGGACCGTATGACAAAAAGATGCCAAACATGCGAGGCACGATTCATCACGTCAACGTCGGTATTCAATGGCAACTTAATCAATGGGTTTTTTATCCCAGCCATATAAATGGCGGCAACCCGTCGACGGGCCTCGGTCTGCGCCTGAAGATACTTAAGCTTCACGCTCAACATTGCAGCCTGAATTTCGTCAAGCCGGCTATTCACGCCCTGCACCAGGTTCTTGTACTTCTCATGGGAACCATAGTTTCGTAATGCCTGAATCATATTGACCAGTTCAGCATCACTGGAGGTAATCGCACCTGCGTCCCCTAACGCCCCCAAGTTTTTGCCTGGGTAGAAACTGAAGCCAGATGCATCCCCCCAGCTACCCGCACTCTTACCCGCCACCTGTGCGCCATGTGCTTGAGCGGAGTCTTCCAACACCAATAAATTCTCGCGTTTTGCGATCGCATCAATCGCAGGCATGTCAGCCAACTGTCCATAGAGATGAACCGGCATGATCAACCGCGTTTTTTCAGTTAGTGCGTGCTCGATGTTCCTGGGGCACAAGTTGTAGGTGTCTGCGTCAGGCTCAACCAGAACCGGTGTCAAATTGTTTTCGGTGACGGCCAGTAATGTCGCGATGTAGGTATTAGCCGGGACTATAACCTCATCGTGATCCTTGAGTTTCCCCAACTCTTTCCAGGCACGTATGGTCAAGGTCAATGCGTCCAGACCGTTCGCCACACCGACAGTGTGAAGTGCGCCCGTGTAGGCTGAAAACTCCTCCTCAAAGCGCTTGAGGCATTCCCCCTGAATATACCAGCCCGAATCAATGACACGTGTCGCTGCTTCTATGAGCTCTTCACGATAAGCCTTGTTCAATGATTTTAGATCGAGAAATGGGATCATCAAAAAATACCTGATTTCGGTGCTTCGTTATTGGGTGCATAAGGCACAGCCAACGCTGCACCGCTGCAAATCTGTAAGCTGCTTGATCAGGCCGCGCGCTAAAAGGCGGGCTCGCTAATGCTGGACCTGAGCAAGCATGCTATTCAATCAAGCGTATCGTTTCACCGCACGCATGAAATCATCGTAATTTCGTAGATAATCGCCTTCATCATAATGATTGCTTGCGAACACCAGGAGAACGCAATCTTCACTGAAATCGTGCATCTCGCGCCAAATCAGCCTCTTGATGTGAATGGCCTTGTTCGGGGCGTCCAGCCAAATTGACTTCCGCGTCACACCGTCGTCGATCAAAATTCTGCATTTACCAGACAGGCAGATAATGTACTGCTCTAATCTGAAATGAGCGTGCGAGCCCCTGCTGACACCTGTTTTAGTATCAAAAATGTAATAGGCTCGTCTGACGTCAAACGGGATATCACGCCCTTGCTCAAGGGCAATCAGACTGCCACGATCATCTCCGATTATTTGCAGTTCACTCGACGTCACATTGCCTGTTAGCGCTGAAACAAAGGAAATCACATCCGAGAGCAACGGAGCTTCGTTATCTTTCTGGCTGATGATCAACTCCTGAGTCACCGGCCATTGGATACCAATGGCGGGATCGCTCCAGTTGATCGATTGCTCACAGGCCCTGGAGTAAGTATCCGTAGTTTTGTAGAGAAACTCCGTATTGTCTTCCAAGGCTAAGAAACCGTGCGCAAATCCTTCTGGAATCCAAAGCATCCGGCCATTGCTCGCTGACAACTCGACGCCCACCCACTGGCCAAATGTTTGCGAGCCCTTTCTGATATCTACCGCCACGTCATAGGCACTGCCTGCGGTAACCCGCACCAGTTTGCCCTGGGCATGGGGATCATGCTGAAAGTGCAGTCCCCTCAAGACATGCTTTTTTGAGCATGAATGATTGTCTTGTACAAATGGGCGCGGGATTGGATGACCTAATGCGGCGAGTTGCTCATGAAACAACGGCTCATTGAAACTTTCCATAAACCATCCACGGTCATCCGCGAATACTTTGGGCTCAATGATGACCACACCGGCCAACTTGGTCTCTATAAACTTCATTAGCTCGTATGCTCAGTAAGTATGTTCCGCAAGTATTGCCCATAGCCTGTTTTACTCAAGTGCTGCACTTGAATGGCCAATTGTTCGGGCGTAATCCAGCCGGCATGAAAGGCGATTTCTTCGAGGCAAGCCACTTTCAAGCCCTGCCGATGCTCAATGGTATGCACAAACTGACTCGCCTCCAACAATGACTCATGGGTGCCCGTGTCCAGCCAAGCAAAGCCTCGCCCCAACATTTCGACAGTCAGGCTTCGCTGCTCAAGGTAAACACGATTTACATCGGTAATTTCAAGCTCGCCACGTGAGGATGGGAGGATGCTTTTAGCGATCTGCACGACTTGGTTGTCGTAAAAGTACAGGCCTGTAACAGCATAATTCGACTTAGGTTTTGCGGGCTTTTCTTCAATACTGAGCACACGTCCAATAGGGTCAAACTCAACCACACCGAAACGTTCCGGGTCCGATACGTGATATCCAAATACGGTGGCACCAGACGTCTGCGACATGGCAGATCGCAGGTTATCGGAAAAATGCTGACCATAGAAAATGTTATCGCCCAAAATCAGGCACACAGGGTCTTTGCCAATAAACTCCTCACCTATAATGAATGCCTGCGCTAAGCCGTCGGGATTAGGCTGCTCCGCATAGCTCAATTGCACACCGTATTGGCTGCCGTCACCGAGTAATTTCTGGAATCCTGGCAAATCATCGGGGGTCGAGATAATCAAAATTTCACGAATACCTGCCAGCATTAGCACAGACAGCGGGTAGAAGATCATCGGTTTGTCGTAGATGGGGAGCATTTGCTTCGACACTCCCAGTGTCAATGGATAGAGGCGGGTGCCCGCGCCTCCTGCAAGAATGATTCCCTTACGCTTCAACATTGTCATATCCAAAACACGTCCTTAACGTCCAGATCCCCCCACCATTCGGACAGAGGTTTACTTGATTTTTACTGAAAAATCGTGCCGCCCATCCAAAACCTTTAGCTGAAATCCTTGAAAGCGTTGGATCACCCTACCTCGCCAAATACTTATCACGGCGGCGCTTCTGCTGCGTATTGCAACCGGCCGGCCGAATGGCCTTTTTTGTTCGGCATGCTTTTGACACCTTGCCTATGTGCGCTGACACAGTATTTTCGATGGCGACAAAGGGCACTATGATACAGCTCTAACCCTCCAATTCAAAAACGAACTGTGAAAGACTCCAACGGCGTCGAGGCCACCCACTGCAGCGTCAATTAGCCAGCTCGCAGCGAAATCCCCTCTGCAAATGCCCTGCATTTGAAATTACCAAAAACTGAATTTATAGCAGCGCGGGCCAAGCACTAGGTGATGACGAAGGAAACAGCTTCCCCTCCCGACCAGGGTGCAAAGCTTCGATGGTTGAATACTCAAGGGATGCCCGGTAAACCTCAAAATCCGGGACCAATAATGAGCCATGACTATGCAAGATCATGGCTTGCTGGATGCACTGAAAGGCAGGATTACAGTACCGCCTTCTCGTGCGATGGCTTACCTTCAGCATTAGAGATCCGCGGAGTGGCCTCCTGTTGCCTGGCGCGTCGACCACTGACGACAAAATGCCTGACCAATGCAGAGAGAACTCCCAAGATCCCACCCACAAAAATGCCGACCGCCAGTATCAACACTCTCTTAGGATTTACAGGTCTTAATGGCTCAAGCGCTTTTCGGTCTATCGTTACCAGCTTCATGTTGCTGATGTCGAGATTGCCCAGATTTCTCAGGCGTACAACCTCCGCCCTCAGAGGCTCAACCCCGGAAAGAAAGAGGTCTTCATTTTTCCGCTGGTTTAACACCTCAATTTCACGGTTACTCTGCAGCAACTGCAATTCACGAGCGATTTGGGCGATTCGGCCTTCGGTAAAGTCATCAGACTTGCGTTGCAACAGCGCCGTCCGTTCAGCCGATAATGCTTCTACGCCCATGAAATAAAGGGGTATTTGCTGATTATTAATCTCTGTTCGCATCACGCTGCTACTTTCGCTGGAACCCGTACTTTTTTCACCCAAGGCAGAAGGTGTCGTCGGCTTCTCGATTCCGAGAGATTTAGCAATCGCAATAGCCTCACCCAGTTGCGTAATGCGGTCCTGGCGAGTAGTTTTGATTTGCTGGCGCAAAGCTTTCAGCTCGTCCTGCAACTGTGCCCGCTTGAGATTGTCGGCCTCTAGAAGCGTTGCTATTCGCGCATCTTTATCCGTCTTATAACTTGAGCGAGCCGCTTCAATCTTACCTTCCAGTTCGCTTAGACGGTTTTTAACAATCACTCGGAGGTCGGCAGCGATCTGTTCACGCTCAGCACCAATCGCGAAATCAACGAATTTATTAAGCACGTTGACGCCATCAATACCCTTCGGATAAGTGAGCCCAAGACCTATATAGGCACTCAGAGAGTCTGATTTTTTTGGATCGGGAAGCACTAACTTCAGCGAGTCGCGATTAAAAGCGTCAAAGCTTTGCTCAAGTGTACGTCCAGGGCGCTCGAAGGGCTTGAACAACTCCTGATTAGCCCTGAAGAAATTGAGTCGAGTCTCATAAGACTCCAACGATGCGCCTACTTTGATAAGCGCATCCCCTGGGGGTAGCTGATAGACCTCAGAACGATTCAAAGCATCCAGCTCATTGATAGCAGCGGGGCGCAAAACACTACTTACTTGGTACTCAGGAGTTGCAGTGAATGCATAGACTGCCGCAGCCAATGTCACCCCTACGGTCACACATAAAATAAGGATTTTCTGTTGCCAAATGGCTTGGAAAACTGCGGTGATATCAACCTCACCGTGCGGAGGTGCAGAGGGGATGCGAAAGCTACTACTCACAACAAAAACCTGCCTTCAAAGAGAAACTGCGGGCTCGTTATGCAGACAAAATTGTGTATTTTTTATTTTAATTAGTAACAGCCAAAAACCGGCGTCTCTGCCAAATTTTGAGCGCACAAAATGCCCGTTATCGAGAACAGATTCCATTTTGCCATCTCTTTGGCATAATACAAGCCTTGAAATGTATGTCGGACGATTCTGATTTTTCCGTGGGAACTGTCGTAACCAGCAGGACTGGGTGGCCAGGCAGCAGTGCAAAGCTCAAAGAGCTCTGCATGATGAGATTTCTGACAAACGGTCATGAGCGCCGCTCACCGCACCACACCTGAACCACTAGGCAATCGTCTTATGCCGACGCCTACGTACAAACACCCCCAACAACGGCCCAATCAACATTCCTACAATCAAAGCAATCACCACAAACACCGCCACCGGCATCTGCGCAGTACTCCAACCCAAGAAAGACAACGCAACACCTTGCTGATTCTCGAGCACAAATGCCAAAATTACCAAACCCGCAAGCACTGCAATCAATATCGCAACAACGCGCTTAACCCCACGCATACCCATCTCCTTTCCAAAGAAATACTCAGACGCCCTCTTCCTCTTCTTCGTTCACCCGATCGCGCAATTCCTTGCCCGGTTTGAAGTGGGGAACGAACTTGCCGTCGAGACTGACGGATTGGCCGGTTTTTGGGTTGCGGCCAACGCGCGGCGCGCGGTAGTGGAGGGAAAAGCTACCGAAGCCGCGAATTTCGATGCGGTCTCCAGTGGCCAGGCATTGGGACATTTGCTCGAGCATGGTCTTGATAGCCAGCTCCACATCCTTGGATGAGAGCAGCCCTTGATGGGTGACAATTCGTTCGATCAACTCCGACTTCGTCATATTTTTCCCTTCTTTTTCAAGCAGCTAGGAAAAGCGCTTCGAAGGTTTTAGCATGACTTGATGAATTTGAACAGCCCGTATATCAACTTATCTGCGAGCTGAATAAACGCTCACTGTGAACACACAGGACCCTAATTGCAGATCACTAACATCGTCCGCGTGACTGCGCCGGCGGGGTTCCAGCCGAATGGGTAATCGCCCTCTTCATCCGAAGCATCACTGGATCGGGTAATGACTTTATAGCCCTGCATTTTGCATTCGCGAGCAGCGCGTTTTTCGCACTTCTCCCATTTGTTACCCAGACCAGAGCAATCGACCTCTATGCCGCTGACGCCGCGCTTGGCATGGGTCTTAGCGCTGGTGCTGGAGCAACCCGCAAGTACGATCAACGCAAGTATCAAGAGAATCCTGTTCATTCAAACCCTTATCGAATCAGTAACGCGACATATCTTTTAAAGACTATAGCCAGTTCTGACCACAGGCTGAATGCCTTGGTTCGAGGATGTTAATTCATCAAATTTCAGGCACAAAAAAGGGCGACCGAAGTCGCCCTTTTTCTACAGCCTTACAGAACTTAGTTCTGCTTAGCCATTGCTTCGCGCAGCAGGGAGGCCATGGTGGTCTCGCCAGTTGCAGCTGCCGGAGTTTCTTTCAAGCTCTGGATAGCTTCTTTCTCTTCCACTTCGTCTTTAGACTTGATGGAGAGTTGGATTACGCGGCTCTTGCGGTCAACGCTGATGATCTTGGCTTCTACTTCCTGGCCTTCTTTCAGAACGTTGCGCGCGTCTTCAACGCGGTCACGGCTGATTTCGGAGGCTTTCAGAGTCGCTTCGATATCGTCGGCCAGGGTGATGATGGCGCCTTTGGCGTCAACTTCTTTCACTGTACCTTTAACGATGGCGCCTTTGTCGTTCTCTTGTACGTACTCGGAGAACGGATCGCTTTCCAGTTGCTTGATGCCCAGGGAGATACGCTCGCGCTCTGGGTCAACCGACAGGATAACGGTGTCCAGCTCGTCGCCCTTCTTGAAACGACGAACAGCTTCTTCGCCAACTTCGTTCCAGGAGATGTCGGACAGGTGAACCAGGCCGTCGATGCCGCCGTCCAGACCAATGAAGATACCGAAATCGGTGATCGACTTGATGGTGCCGGAGATTTTATCGCCCTTGTTGAACTGGCCAGAGAAATCTTCCCATGGGTTAGATTTGCACTGCTTGATGCCCAGGGAGATACGACGACGCTCTTCGTCGATGTCCAGAACCATAACTTCCACTTCGTCGCCGACTTGTACGACTTTCGAAGGGTGGATGTTCTTGTTGGTCCAGTCCATTTCGGAAACGTGTACCAGGCCTTCCACGCCTTCTTCCAGCTCAGCGAAGCAGCCGTAGTCGGTCAGGTTGGTAACACGCGCGGTCACGCGGGTGCTTTCTGGGTAACGGGCTTTGATAGCGACCCATGGATCTTCACCCAGTTGCTTCAGGCCCAGGGAAACACGGTTGCGTTCGCGATCGTATTTCAGAACCTTGACATCGATCTCGTCGCCAACGTTGACGATTTCCGATGGATGCTTGATACGCTTCCAAGCCATGTCGGTAATGTGCAGCAGGCCATCGACGCCACCCAGATCGACGAATGCGCCGTAATCGGTGAGGTTCTTGACGATACCTTTGACTTGTTGGCCTTCCTGCAGGGATTCCAGCAGAGCTTCACGCTCGGCGGAGTTCTCTGCTTCCAGGACGCTGCGACGGGAAACGACAACGTTGTTGCGTTTCTGGTCGAGCTTGATGACCTTGAATTCGAGTTCTTTGCCTTCCAGGTGCGTGGTGTCACGCACAGGACGAACGTCGACCAAAGAACCTGGCAGGAACGCACGGATGCCGTTAACGTCGACAGTGAAGCCGCCTTTAACCTTACCGTTGATAACGCCCTTGACCACTTCTTCAGCTGCGAAGGCTGCTTCGAGAACAATCCAGCATTCAGCGCGCTTGGCTTTTTCACGGGACAGCTTGGTTTCACCGAAACCGTCTTCAACCGAGTCCAGAGCAACGTGAACTTCGTCACCAACATTGATTGTCAGATCACCAGCATCGTTGTAGAACTGTTCCAGCGGGATCAGAGCTTCAGACTTCAGACCAGCGTGAACGGTTACCCAGCGAGCTTGGTAATCGATATCAACGATAACACCGGTGATGATGGAGCCTGCCTGAAGGTTCAGGGTTTTTAGGCTTTCTTCAAAGAGTTCCGCAAAGCTTTCGCTCATTTTAATTCCTGTTGATAAGGGCGAAGAATACGCCCATCTCCACACCCCAGACGGTATGGGTCAGTTTCAATTAGAAGAAGCACCGCAGGACTATGACTGGTCCCCTGCAGCCTTCTTGGTCACCCGGCGATATCGCGAATGGCGATCTCGCTCATGATGCGTTCCAGCACCTGCTCGATGGACAACTCCGTGGAATCCAGCTGTATGGCGTCAGCCGCCGGCTTGAGCGGGGCTACCGCACGCTGGGTATCACGCTCATCGCGTGCACGGATCTCATCTAGCAGACTCGACAGACTAACACCATCGACTTTGCCCTTCAACTGCAAGTAACGGCGGCGAGCACGTTCCTCGGCGCTGGCGGTCAGGAAAATCTTCAGCGGCGCCTCGGGAAACACCACCGTGCCCATGTCACGGCCGTCGGCGACCAGGCCCGGCGACTCCTGAAACGCGCGCTGGCGCTGCAGCAATGCGTCACGCACGGCGGGCAACGCGGCAACCTGGGAGGCCCAGGAACCGACTTGCTCGTTACGCAGGTCGTCGGTCACGTCGTCCCCTTCGAGGATGATCCGCTGGGGATGACCTTCCGTCGCGCCGACGAACTGGACGTCAAGGTGCGCCGCCAGCAGCTTCAGGGATTCTTCGTTGGTCAGGTCGACGCCATGGTTGCGCGCAGCGAAGGCCAGCAGGCGATACAGCGCGCCGGAATCGAGCAGGCACCAGCCGAGACGCTTGGCCAGGATGCCGGCGATCGTGCCTTTGCCCGAGCCGCTTGGCCCATCGATGGTAATCACCGGTGCTTTGATATTCACAATTGAGCCTCTTGGGCTACACGCATGCCAACATGGGCACACAGTGTAAGAAAGTTCGGAAAAGATGTAGCGACGTTAGCGCAGTCACGGATACGAATCGGCGCCGCCGCTCGCAACGACGCCACGCTCAATGCCATGGCGATGCGGTGATCGCCATGGGCATGCACGTCGCCGCCGCCTATCGGGCCGCCATCAATGATAATCCCATCAGATGTCGGTTCACACTTCACACCCAGCGCCAGCAGACCGTCGGCCATGACCTGGATGCGATCGGATTCCTTCACCCGCAGCTCCTCGGCACCGCGCAACACGGTGCGCCCCTCGGCGCAGGCGGCGGCGACGAACAGCACGGGAAACTCATCGATCGCCAGCGGCACCAGCGCTTCGGGAATCTCGATGCCTTTAAGCACAGCGGCGCGTACACGCAAGTCGGCCACCGGTTCGCCACCCACTTCACGCGGGTTTTCCAGGGTAATGTCCGCGCCCATCAGGCGCAGAATATCGATCACCCCGGTGCGGGTCGGATTGATACCGACATGTTCGAGCAACAACTCGGAACCCTCGGCAATCGTGGCCGCCACCAGGAAAAATGCCGAGGAGGAAATATCCCCAGGCACTTCTATATGGGTAGCGGTCAACGTATGCCCGGATTCGACCGACGCCGTCGCGCCCTCCACGGTCACCGGGTAACCAAAACCGCGCAGCATGCGCTCGGTGTGGTCGCGGGTCGGTGCAGGCTCGGTCACTGCGGTTTTGCCTTCGGCATACAGTCCGGCCAGCAACACACAGGATTTCACCTGGGCACTGGCCATCGGCAGTACATAATTGATGCCTTTGAGTGCCTGGCCACCGCGGATGGTCAGCGGCGGGCACCCTTGCGGCCCGGTCTCGATCAGTGCACCCATGTCCCGCAACGGCTTGGCCACGCGGCTCATCGGGCGCCTGGACAGCGACGCATCGCCCGTCAGCACGCTGTCGAAGCGCTGCGCCGCCAGCAACCCGGACAGCAGGCGCATGGACGTGCCGGAATTGCCCAGGTAGATCGGCCCCGGCGCCGGTTTCAAGCCATGCAAGCCCACGCCATGAATCGTCACGCGGCCGTGGTGCGGCCCTTCAATCACCACGCCCATGTCGCGAAATGCCTGCAAGGTCGCCAGGGCGTCCTCACCTTCAAGGAAGCCTTCCACTTCGGTCACGCCATCAGCCAATGAGCCCAGCATGATCGAGCGATGGGAGATCGACTTGTCACCCGGCACCCGAATGCGCCCGCTCAAGCGGCCACCTGGACGGGCGATGAAGGTCAGTTCGTCGGCATTCACTGCGGTTTCCATATAGGCGCGCCGCGCCAGGATCTTGCTGAAGTGTTCACGCGCCACCCGCGCACGGGTGAACACACCCAACAGTTGATGGCCATCGCCTGCATCCACGGCGTCGCGCAAGGCGTCGAGGTCGCTGCGGAAGGTATCGAGGGTACGCAACACCGCTTCACGATTGGCGAGGAAGATGTCGTGCCACATCACCGGGTCGCTGCCGGCAATCCGCGTGAAGTCGCGGAAGCCGCCGGCGGCATAGCGGAAAATCTCCAGGTTCTCGTTGCGCTTGGCCAATGAATCCACCAGGCCGAATGCCAACAGATGGGGCAGATGGCTGGTCGCCGCCAGCACTTCGTCGTGACGCTCGACCTGCATATGCTCCACATCCGCGCCCAACTCGCGCCACAACCGGTCCACCACGGCCAAGGCCGCAGGATCGGTCTGCGCAAGCGGCGTCAGGATCACTTTGTGCCGACGAAACAGCTGGGCGTTGGAGGCTTCCACCCCACTCTGCTCGGAGCCGGCAATCGGATGGCCGGGCACGAAACGCGGCGGCATTTCACCAAACGCCAGTTGTGCTGCGCGCACCACGTTGCCCTTGGCGCTGCCGACATCCGTGAGGATCGCGCTGCCCAAATCCAGGCCGGCCAAAATCGCCAACAGCTTTTCCATGGCCAGGATCGGCACGGCCAGCTGGATCACGTCGGCACCCTGGCACGCGATGGCCAGGTCCGCCTCGCAGCGATCCACCACCCCCAGCTCCACCGCCAGCTTGCGCGATTGCGGGTCGAGGTCCACACCGACCACTTCGCCGCACAGGCCGCTCTCGCGCAGACCTTTGGCGAAGGATCCACCGATCAACCCAAGACCGACCACCACCAGGCGACCGATCATAGGCACAGCAGGTTGCAATGCAGTGACATCAACCACGGGCCAGCACCTTGGCCAACGCCTCCAGGAAGCGACTGTTCTCAGCCGGCAAACCGATGGTGACGCGCAGGTGATTGGGCATGCCGTAATTGGCCACCGGGCGTACGATCACGCCTTCGCGCAGCAAACCCTGGAAGACCGGAGCGGCTACCTGGCCGAGGTCGACGCAGATAAAGTTGCCCCTGGACGCAATCCAGCCCAGGCCCAACTCGCGAAAACCGTCCTGCAATTGCTGCATGCCGCGCTCGTTGAGGCGACGGCTTTCCTCGAGGTAATCGGCATCGTTCAACGCCGCGCAGGCCGCCGCCAGGGCCAGACTGTTAACGTTGAACGGTTGGCGCACACGGTTCAGCACATCAGCGACTACCGCGCTGGATAAACCATAGCCAACCCGCAGCGACGCCAGGCCGTAGGCCTTGGAGAAGGTGCGCGACACCAGCAGGTTCGGATAGGCCGCCAGGAAGGCCAGTCCATCCGGCAGGTCGCTGCCTTCGGCGTACTCGATATAAGCCTCGTCCAGCACCACGAGGACGTGCTCGGGCACGTCCTGCAGGAATTCGTTCAAGGCCTGCTCATCGAACCAGGTGCCCGTCGGGTTATTCGGGTTGGCGATAAACACCACGCGGGTTTGCGCATCGATTGCGGCCAGCATTGCCGGCAGATCGTGCCCCCAGTCTTTTGCCGGAATCACCCGCGCTTCGGCGCCTACGGCCTGGGTGACGATCGGGTAGACCGCAAATGCATGCTCACTGAACACCGCGTTCAGGCCCGGTGCCAGGTAGGCCCGGCCGACCAGCTCGAGGATGTCGTTGGAGCCGTTGCCCAGGGTCACCTGGTTCAGCTCGACCCGACACTTTTGCGCCAGCAACGACTTGAGGGCAAAGCCGTTGCCGTCGGGATAACGGGTCAGCTCGGCCAACTCTTCCCGAATCGCCGCCAACACTTTGGGGCTCGGGCCCAGCGGGTTTTCGTTACTCGCCAGCTTGACGATTTTGGACGGATCCAGATTCAACTCACGCGCCAACTCGTCCACAGGCTTGCCCGGAACGTAAGGCGAGAGTTGTTGCACGCCCGGCTGCGCCAGGGCGAGGAAGTTGCCACTCATGTCAAAGCCTCACAAAACCGCTTTCGGGTAAGAGCCCAGCACCTTGAGTGCCACGGCCTCCTGGCTGATTTTCTCCAGCACACCTTTGACCAGTGGGTCACGGTGATGCCCGATGAAGTCGATAAAGAACACGTAGGTCCATTTACCGCTGCGCGAAGGACGCGTCTCGATGCGCGTCAGGTCAATCCCGTTGTCGTGGAACGGCACCAGCAGCTCATGCAGCGCACCGGGCTTGTTGCTCATGGAGACGATGATGGAGGTCTTGTCGTCGCCGGTGGGCGGCACTTCCTGGCTGCCGATCATCAGGAAGCGCGTGGAGTTGTCCGGACGGTCCTCGATTTTCTCGGCCAGGCGCGTGAGCCCGTACAGGCCAGCCGCCATATCGCCGGCAATCGCCGCCGAGTTCCACTCGCCCTTGACCCGCTTGGCCGCCTCGGCATTGCTGGAGACCGCCACGCGCTCGACGTTCGGGTAATGGGCGTCCAGCCACTTGCGGCACTGAGCCAGGGACTGGGCGTGGGAATAGATACGGCTGATGCTGTCGGTCTTGGTGTTTTCGCCCACCAGCAGGTGGTGGTGGATGCGCAGCTCGACCTCGCCACAGATCACCATGTCGTGTTCCAGGAAGCTGTCCAGCGTGTGGTTGACCGCGCCTTCGGTGGAGTTTTCCACCGGCACCACGCCAAAATTCACCGCACCGGCCGCCACTTCGCGGAACACTTCGTCGATCGCCGCCATTGGCTTGCTGATCACGGCATGGCCGAAATGTTTCATGGCCGCCGCTTGGGTGAAGGTGCCTTCCGGGCCGAGGTACGCCACTTTCAGCGGCTGCTCCAGCGCCAGGCACGAGGACATGATTTCACGGAACAACCGCGCCATCTCTTCGTTGCCCAGCGGCCCCTTGTTGCGCTCCATCACGCGCTTGAGCACCTGAGCCTCGCGCTCGGGCCGGTAGAACACCGGCACCTCGCCTTCCGCCAGGGACGCCATTTTCACCCGGGCCACTTCCTGGGCGCAGCGTGCGCGCTCGCTGATCAGCTCGAGGACTTTCTCGTCCAGGCTGTCGATGCGTACCCGCAGGGCCTTGAGTTCTTGCTCAGACATTAGCCGTGTTCCTTTTCGAACTCTGCCATGTAGGCAACCAGCGCGTTGATGGCGTGGATGTCGACGGCGTTGTAGATGGAGGCGCGCATGCCACCGACCGAACGGTGACCCTTGAGGTTCAGCAGGCCGCGCTCGTCGGCACCGGCCAGGAACGGCTTGTCCAGGCGGTCGTCAGCCAGGCGGAATGGCACGTTCATCCATGAGCGATTGGCGAGGTTGATCGGGTTGCTGTACAGGCCGCTGGCGTCGATGAAGTCGTACAAGGTGCGCTTCTTCACTTCGTTGAGCTTGCCCATGGCAGCCACGCCGCCCTGCTCCTTGAGCCATTCGAACACCAGGCCGGACAGGTACCAGGCGAATGCCGGCGGGGTGTTGTACATCGAGCCATTATCGGCCGCGACCTTGTAGTTGAGCATGGTCGGGCACACCGAGCGCGCGCGGCCGAGCAGGTCTTCGCGGATGATATTGACCAGGATGCCGCTCGGGCCGATGTTTTTCTGCGCGCCGGCGTAGATCATGCCGTACTTGGACACATCGATGGGGCGCGAGAGGATGTCCGAGGACATGTCGCACACCAGTGGGACATCGCCCACTTGCGGCACCCAGTCGAATTGCAGGCCGCCGATGGTTTCATTGGCGACGTAGTGCACGTAGGCCGCATCCTTGGACAGATTCCATTCGTTCTGACCAGGAATGGCGAAGTAGTCATAAGGCTTGGCGGTGCCTGCCACATTGACATGACCGTAGCGGGAGGCTTCTTCAATGGCCTTCTGACCCCAGATACCGGTGTCGATATAGTCGGCCGTGCCGCCTTCGGGCAGCAGGTTCAGCGGGATCTGGGCGAACTGCTGGCTCGCGCCGCCCTGCAGGAACAGCACTTTGTAGTGGGAGGGGATGTCCAGCAAGTCGCGCAGATCCTGCTCGGCCTTGGTGGCGATGGACACGAACTCATCGCTGCGATGGCTCATTTCCATCACGGAGAGGCCTTTTCCATGCCAGTCGAGGAGTTCAGCCTGCGCGCGCTGCAGGACTGCTTCAGGAAGCGCCGCGGGACCGGCACAGAAGTTATAGGCTCTCTTGCTCACATCCAATCTCTCTGATCTGGTGGGACTGAAATCAAACACTGCTGGGGCGAGCTTGCTCGCGAAAAACCCGATAGCGCAAGGGCGTATCAGGCAGCCCGCGTCATCGTTGGCGATTTTCGCGAGCAAGCTAGCTCCTACAGGGGGCGGCGTTATATTTCAAAGGGGACAAACAACAAGGGGGCGAATCTTCATCCGCCCCCTGTGTGTCCGCTTATTCCTGCGGTTCTTCTTCGTCTGCGGCAGCATCGAGGGTTGGCTCGTCGACGTTGTCATCGCCGGCTGCGATCACCTCGCCGTCGAATTCCTCACCTTCGAGCGCTTCGCCCTCAACTTCCGAAGGCTCCTGCACACGCTCAAGGCCGACCAGTTTTTCATCCTTGGCCAGCTTGATCAGGGTCACGCCCTGGGTGTTACGGCCCAGGCTCGATACTTCCGCCACGCGGGTACGGACCAGGGTGCCCTGGTCGGAAATCAACATGATCTCCTCGCCGTCGAGCACCTGCACCGCGCCGACCAGACGGCCGTTGCGGTCGTTGCTGACCATGGCAATCACGCCCTGGCCGCCACGCTTGTACTCCGGGAACTCGCTGATGGCGGTGCGCTTGCCGTAGCCACGCTCGGACGCGGTAAGGATCTGGCTGCCTTCTTCCGGGATCAACATGGAGATCAGCTTCTGCCCTTCCGGCAGGCGCATGCCGCGCACGCCGCGGGCGGTACGGCCCATGGCGCGAACGTCGGACTCCTTGAAGCGCGTGACCTTGCCGCCGTCGGAGAACAGCATGACTTCGCGCTCGCCATCGGTGATCGCGGCAGAGATCAGCACGTCGCCTTCATCCAGTTCCAGGGCGATCAGGCCCACACTGCGTTGACGGCTGAAGGATTCCAGCGGGGTCTTCTTCACGGTGCCCATGGCGGTGGCCATGAAGATGAAGTGACCTTCGGTGTATTCCTCGACCGGCAGCATGGTGGTGATGTATTCATCACTGTCCAGCGGCAGCAGGTTGACCAGTGGACGCCCACGGGCGGCACGGGAGGCTTCCGGGATTTCGTAGGTTTTCAGCCAGTACACCTTGCCCTTGCTGGAGAACAGCAGCAGCGTGGTGTGGCTGTTGGCGACCAGCAGGTGAGCGATGTAGTCCTCATCCTTGACGCCGGTAGCCGATTTACCTTTACCGCCACGACGCTGGGCCTGGTACGCCGCCAACGGCTGGGTCTTGGCATAGCCACCGTGGGAGATGGTCACCACACGCTCTTCTTCCGGGATCATGTCACCCAGGGTCAGGTCGAGGCGCGCATCGAGGATTTCGGTGCGGCGCACGTCGCCGTATTCGGCGCGGATCACTTCGAGTTCTTCGCGGATCACTTCCATCAGGCGCACGGCGCTGTTGAGGATGCGGATCAGCTCGCCGATCTGGTTGAGAATCTCCTGGTACTCGGCCAGCAGCTTCTCGTGCTCCAGCCCGGTAAGGCGGTGCAGGCGCAGTTCCAGGATGGCCTGGGCCTGTTCCGGCGACAGGAAATACTTGCCGTCACGCAGGCCGTATTGCGGGTCCAGGGTCTCAGGGCGGCAGGAATCAGCGCCGGCGCGTTCAACCATGGCCACCACGGCACTGGATTCCCACGGCATCTTGATCAGGGCTTCCTTGGCTTCCGACGGCGTCGGCGATGCCTTGATCAGGGCGATTACCGGGTCGATGTTCGACAGCGCAACCGCCTGGCCTTCCAGGATGTGGCCGCGCTCGCGGGCCTTGCGCAATTCGAACACGGTACGACGGGTGACCACTTCACGGCGGTGACGGACGAAGGCTTCCAGCAGATCCTTGAGGTTCAGGATGCGTGGGCGGCCATCGATCAGGGCAACCACGTTGATGCCAAACACGCTTTGCAGCTGGGTCTGGGCGTACAGGTTGTTGAGGATCACCTCGGGCACTTCGCCACGACGCAGCTCGATGACTACGCGCATACCGTCCTTGTCGGACTCGTCGCGCAGTTCGGTGATGCCTTCGAGCTTCTTCTCTTTAACCAGCTCGGCGATCTTTTCGATCAGGCGCGCTTTGTTCAGCTGGTACGGGAGTTCGGTGATGACGATCTGCTGGCGGCCACCGACCTTGTCGATGTCCTCGATGATCGAGCGGGCGCGCATGTAAATGCGCCCGCGACCGGTGCGGTAGGCTTCGATGATGCCGGCGCGACCGTTGATGATCGCGGCGGTCGGGAAGTCCGGGCCGGGGATGTATTGCATCAGCTCATCGACGGTCAGCTCGGGGTTGTCGATGAGGGCCAGGCAACCGTCGATGACTTCACCGAGGTTGTGCGGCGGGATGTTGGTGGCCATGCCCACGGCGATACCGCTGGAACCGTTGACCAGCAGGTTGGGAATACGGGTGGGCATGACGGCCGGGATCATTTCGGTGCCGTCATAGTTCGGCACCCAGTCCACGGTTTCTTTATGCAGATCGGCCAGCAGTTCGTGCGCCAGCTTGGTCATGCGCACTTCGGTGTATCGCATGGCCGCGGCGTTGTCGCCGTCGACCGAACCGAAGTTGCCCTGGCCGTCTACCAGCAGGTAGCGCAGGGAAAACGGCTGGGCCATCCGAACGATGGTGTCGTACACCGCAGTGTCGCCGTGGGGGTGATACTTACCGATCACGTCACCGACAACACGGGCAGATTTCTTGTACGGCTTGTTCCAGTCGTTACCCAGCTCGCTCATCGCGAACAGCACACGCCGGTGCACGGGCTTCAAGCCGTCGCGCGCATCAGGCAGTGCCCGACCGACAATGACGCTCATCGCGTAGTCGAGGTAGGACTGTTTCAGCTCGTCTTCGATATTGACCGGGAGGATTTCTTTGGCCAGTTCGCCCATGAGAAGCCTGATTCCTTTTTCGGGTGAAACTTCGTTACATCCATTCGGGACGAACAAAGCTCGCCGCTGCCGGCACGGTGCCTGACAACGACTTACGACAAATCAACGAGTTATGACACGGATCTGCACGTTATGGACCACCCCTCGGGGCAGCCCTGGAAACCGCCGGATGTTATCACAATCGCCGCCACGCACCTATCCCCCTGATGCGCATGGAGGCTAGTAATTTGATGAATGACAGGCTTGAGGGGGACGAGAGAGGCTCAGAGGTGGGGTGGTGCTGTTTTTTGAGGGCAAATCCGGGACTTTTATTGACTTTGAGGGCCAATCGGGGGCAAGCCCCCTCCCACACTTGAATTGTGAACACAGTCAAACCTGTGGGAGGGGGCTTGCCCCCGATAGCAATGGCACAGACACCACAGCCCTCAATGCAGCCGCTTACGGCACATCAACCTGGCCAGCTTGGCAGTATCCGGCCGCTCCACCACACCTTTTTCGGTCACGATTACATCAATCAGATCCGCCGGCGTCACATCGAACGCCGGATTAAATACCTGCGCCTCCAACCGCTGGCCATTCACCTCCAGCAACTCAGCGCCGTCACGCTCTTCCAGGGTCACATCATCGCCGGTAGCCATCATCAGATCGACGGTCGAGCTCGGCGCCACCACCATGAAGCGTACGCCGTGGTGCATGGCGCAAACGGCCAGTTGATAGGTACCGATCGTGCTGATCACATCGCCATTGGCCGCGATGCAGTCCGCGCCGACCACCACCCAGGTGACGCCTTTGGTCTTGAGGATATGCGCCCCGGCAGCGTCGGCATTTACCGTGACCGGAACGCCGGCGCCGGCCAACTCCCAGGCGGTCAATCGCGAGCCTTGCAGCCACGGCCGGGTTTCATTGGCATAAACCTGCTCGACCAGGCCTTCCAGGAATGCCGCGCGGATCACCCCGAGGGCCGTGCCGACACCGCCGGAGGCAAGGGCGCCGGCGTTGCCATGGGTCAGGATCGCCTGGGCGTTGCCCTGATGCTTGCGAATGCGCTCGAGGCCCAATTGGGCCATGACCACATTGGCTTCGCGATCGCTCTCATGAATCGCAATGGCTTCGGCTTCCAGCGCCGCCAACGGGTCGGCGTGTTGCTTGAGACGGTCAAGGCGCTCGCGCATGCACTTCAACGCCCAGAACAGGTTGGATGCGGTGGGGCGGGTATCGGCCAGCAATGCGTAGTCTTCTTCCCATGCCGCCTGCCAGTCGTCGCCCTCGGCAATGCGCTGGCGCGCAGCCAGGACCAGGCCGTAGGCCGCACTGATACCAATGGCCGCCGCGCCGCGCACCACCCTCGCGCGAATGGCGGCGGCCACCTCGTCGACGGTTGAGCACGTTACCCAGCTTTCCCGGGCCGGCAATGCACGCTGATCGAGCAGGTGCAGCACGCCATCACGCCACTCGATGGCCTTCACCTTCTCCGCCGCCAACAGTCGGTCGCGCATCCCTTAACCCCGTACTCATGAACAAAAGCCGCCGATTATAGCGATCCGCCCGCCGGGACGCTCGGGTATACTTCGCCCTTCTTTTATAGCTGCCCAGGAAGAAGCCTGCGATGACGCCCACTGCCGCCCCGCTCGACTTATTACTGCTGCCGACCTGGCTGGTACCCGTCGAACCCGCCGGCGTAGTGCTCAAGGAGCATGGCCTGGGTATCCGCGACGGTTGCATCGTGTTTATCGGGCCGCGGGCGGCGGCATTGAAGCTTGAGGCGAACGAAGTGCGCGAACTGCCGGGCATGCTGCTCAGCCCCGGCCTGATCAACGCCCACGGGCATGCGGCGATGAGCCTGTTCCGCGGCCTGGCCGATGACCTGCCATTGATGACCTGGCTGGAAAAACACATCTGGCCCGCCGAGGCCAAGTGGGTCGATGAAGCCTTCGTGCGCGATGGCACCGATCTGGCCATCGCCGAGCAGCTCAAGGGCGGCATCACCTGCTTCTCCGATATGTATTTCTACCCCAAGGTCGCCAGCGATTGCGTGCACAACAGCGGCATGCGCGCGCAGATCGCCATTCCGATCCTGGACTTCCCGATCCCGGGCGCCAGCAGCGCCGATGAGGCGATTCGCCAGGGCATCGAGCTGTTCGGCGACCTCAAGCATCATCCACGCATCAAGATCACGTTCGGCCCCCATGCGCCCTATACCGTCAACGATGACAACCTGGAAAATATCCGGATCATCGCTGAAGAGCTGGACGCCGCGATCCATATGCACGTGCACGAAACCGCCTTCGAGGTGCAGCAGGCCGTGGAACAGACGGGCGAGCGGCCACTGGCCCGCCTGGGTCGCCTTGGCTTGCTGGGCCCGCGCTTCCAGGCCGTTCACATGACCCAAATCAGCGAGGATGACCTGGCTTTGCTGGTAGAAAGCAACACCAGCGTGATCCATTGCCCGGAATCGAACCTGAAACTGGCCAGCGGCTTCTGTCCGGTTGAACGCCTGTGGCAGGCTGGCGTCAATGTGGCTATAGGCACTGACGGCGCCGCCAGCAACAACGACCTTGACCTGTTGGGCGAAACCCGCACCGCCGCGATGCTGGCCAAGGCCGTCGCCGGTTCGGCCACTGCGCTGGACGCCCATCGCGCGCTGCGCATGGCCACCCTCAATGGCGCGCGGGCGATGGGCCTGGACAGCCAGATCGGCTCGCTGGAAGTCGGCAAGGCTGCGGATATCGTCGCCTTCGACCTTTCGGGGCTGGCGCAACAACCGATCTACGACCCGGTCTCACAGCTTATCTACGCCACCGGTCGCGATTGTGTGAAACACCTTTGGGTCGCCGGCAAGCAGTTGCTCGACGACCGACGATTGACCCGCATGGATGAAGCACAGTTGACCGCCACGGCCATTGCCTGGGGCCAACGCATCAGCGGGCACAGCGAATAAACCGATTTATCAGATTCAGAGGATTCACCATGAGCAACGTCGACCACGCCGAAATCGCCAAATTCGAAGCCCTGGCCCACCGCTGGTGGGACCGTGAGAGCGAGTTCAAGCCGCTGCATGACATCAACCCACTGCGGGTCAACTGGATTGACGAACGCGTCAACCTGGCCGGCAAAAAGGTGCTGGACGTCGGTTGCGGCGGTGGCATCCTCAGTGAAGCCATGGCCCAGCGCGGCGCAACCGTCATGGGCATCGACATGGGCGAGGCACCGCTGGCCGTGGCCCAGCTGCACCAGCTGGAATCCGGCGTAAGCGTGGAATACCGCCAGATCACCGCCGAAGCCCTGGCCGAGGAAATGCCCGAACAGTTCGACGTGGTCACCTGCCTTGAAATGCTCGAACACGTGCCGGACCCGTCTTCGGTGATCCGCGCCTGTTTCCGCATGGTCAAGCCCGGCGGCCAGGTGTTCTTCTCCACCATCAACCGCAACCCCAAGGCTTATCTGTTCGCGATCATCGGCGCCGAATACATCATGAAGCTGCTGCCGCGCGGCACCCATGACTTCAAGAAATTCATCCGCCCCTCCGAGCTGGGCGCGTGGAGCCGCCAGGCGGGGCTGACCGTCAAGGACATCATCGGCCTGACCTACAACCCGCTGACCAAGCACTACAAACTGGCCAACGACGTTGACGTCAACTACATGATCCAGACCCTGCGCGAGGAGTAAGCCTGTGAAGTTGCGAGCGGTTCTCTTCGACATGGACGGTACCCTGCTGGACACCGCGCCGGACTTTATCGCCATCTGCCAGGCCATGCGCGCCGACCGTGGCCTGCCGCCGGTCAACGACCAGCACATCCGCGATGAAATCTCCGGTGGCGCGAAGGCGATGGTCGCCGTGACGTTCTCGATGGACCCGGAGTCGCCAGGTTTCGAAGCGCTGCGCCAGGAATTCCTCGAGCGCTACCTCAAGGACTGCGCGGTGCACAGCAAATTGTTCGACGGTATGGCCGAGCTGCTGGAAGACATCGAGAAAGCCAAGCTGGTCTGGGGCGTGGTCACCAACAAGCCGCTGCGCTTTGCCGAGCCGATCATGCAGCAACTGGGCCTGGCCGAACGCTCGGCCGTGCTGATCTGTCCGGACCACGTAAAGAACAGCAAGCCGGACCCGGAGCCGATGATCCTGGCGTGCAAGATGCTCGACCTCGACCCGGCCAGCGTGTTGTTCGTGGGCGACGATTTGCGTGATATCGAATCCGGTCGCGATGCCGGCACCCGGACGGCGGCAGTTACCTACGGCTATATCCATCCGGACGACAATCCGCGTCACTGGGGGGCGGATGTGGTGGTGGACCACCCATTGGAGCTGCGCAAGGTGCTGGATAGCGCGGTGTGCAGTTGCTGATTTAACTGATCGATGAAGATCCAATATGGGAGGGGGCTTGCTCCCGATTGCAGTGTGTCAGTCACTGCATTTGTTGACTGATCCACCGCTATCGGGGCAAGCCCCCTCCCACAGTTGATCTTCGGCGTTTTCGAATGTGAGGTTATGTATGTTTGATTATTCCGCCCCTCCAGAACTGCTCAAAGGCCGGGTGATCCTGGTCACCGGTGCCGGCCGCGGGATCGGCGCGGCTGCGGCGAAAACCTACGCCGCCCACGGTGCTACCGTGCTGCTGCTGGGCAAGACCGAGGCCAACCTGGCCCAGGTGTATGACGAAATCGAAGCCGCCGGCCAGCCGCAACCGGTGGTGATCCCGTTCAACCTGGAGACCGCCCTGCCCCATCAATACGATGAGCTGGCAGCAATGATCGAAAAGGCATTCGGCCGCCTCGACGGCCTGCTGCACAACGCCTCGATCATCGGACCGCGCACGCCCATCGAACAATTGTCCGGCGAGCACTTCATGCGAGTGATGCACGTCAACGTCAACGCGATGTTCATGCTGACCAGCACCCTGCTGCCGTTGCTCAAGCTGTCCACGGATGCGTCGGTGGTGTTCACTTCCAGCAGCGTCGGGCGCAAGGGCCGCGCGTATTGGGGCGCTTACGGAGTGTCGAAGTTTGCCACTGAAGGCTTGATGCAGACCCTGGCCGACGAGCTGGAAGACGTCGCCGCCGTGCGCGCCAACAGCATCAACCCGGGCGGTACGCGCACCAGCATGCGAGCCCAGGCCTACCCAGGGGAAAACCCGATGGAACGGCCGGCGCCGGAAGAAATCATGCCGGTGTACCTGTACCTGATGGGGCCGGACAGTGCAGGGATCAATGGGCAGGCATTTGATGCGCAATAACCCCTGACACAACCTGAAGCAAAATGTGGGAGGGGGCTTGCCCCCGATTGCGGTGGATCAGCCCATGAATCTGTTGGCTGACAGACCGCTATCGGGGGCAAGCCCCCTCCCACATTGGTATTGCAGCGCTCGTCAGTTTTTCACCACTTCCTCAAGCGTGAAGCGGCCCAGCGGGTTCTGCAGGAAGTTGCTCACATTCTTGCGTGAGATATTGATGTAAGGGCTGTAGTACAGATCGATCCAGTTCACGTCCTGTTTCGCCAGTTTCTGCAACTCCACGTACATCTGTTCACGCTTGGCCGGGTCGGCCTCGATGCGCGCCTGCGCCACCAGGGCCTTGACCTTGTCGTTCTGGTAACGGGTCATGTAGTTCTGGTTGGTGTCATGACCCAGCACGAAAGTGGTCTTCTGGTCCGGGTCGAGGATGTCGTTGGTCCAGTACATCACCGAAATATCGTACTCACCGTCCACCAGCATCTGCCAGCTCTGGGTCGGGTCGACCTTTTGCAGGTTGGCGGTGACGCCGACCTTGGCCAGTTGATCCTTGATGATCACCGCAATCTGCTCGTCCGCTTCGTTGCCGGCGTTGACCACGTAGTTGAGCTTCAGGTCCTTGGCGCCTGCATCGGCCAGCAGCTTTTTCGCCGCAGTCGGGTCATACGGGCGTTGCAGGTTATTGGCGTAGTGATAGAGCGAGCCTTTCGGGATGTAGGAATAGGCCACGGTGCCTTGTCCGTAAGTGGCGGTCTTCACCAGCGATTGTTTATCGATGGCCATGTCCAGCGCTTCACGCACTTCTGGCTTGGCCAGCAGGCCATGCGCGTGGTTGATCAGCAGGTGATCTTCGCGGGTGGACGGGTCGGCATGGATCACCACGTTCGGGTCTTTCTTCAGCTCTTCAACCCGGGAGAACGGTACGAAGATCGCCGTGTCCAGCTCGTTGTTCTGCACCATGCGCATGCGTGTGTTGTCGTCCGTGACCGACACCCACTCCACCCCGTCCAGGCTGACGTTGCCGGCCTGCCAGAAGTTCGGGTTCTTCTTCAGGATCACGCGGTCGCCCTTGCGCCATTCGTCCACGGTGAAGGCGCCGGAGGTCACCGGGTTTTCCGAGTAGGCGTCTTCGCCCATTGTCGTCATGGCTTTTTCCGACAGGATCGACACCGTTGGCGACGCCAATTGCGAGAGAAACGCCACCGCCGGGGTTTTCAGGGTCACCACCAGCGTTTTCCCATCGCGGGCCTTGGCGGTGTCGATCAGGCTGAACGGGTCGCTCCACAGCGACGCCTTGTTATCGCGGATGCGCAACAGGCTGAACGCCGCGTCGCTGGCGGTGATCGGCGAGCCGTCGGAGAACTTCGCGTCGCGCAGTGTGAAGGTGTAGGTCAGGCCGTCCTTGGAAATCTCCCAGCTTTGCGCCAGGCCCGGTTCCATTTTGGTGCCCAGGTTGTCCACTCGCACCAGGGTGTCGTAGACGTTGGCAAATACCCAGGTATCGCGGTTCTGCGCGCTTTTGATCGGGTCAAAGGTGGTACTGTCTTCACGGCAACCGATGGTCAGTACGCCAGCAGCCTGGGCCAGGCCGGCAGTGAGGGACCAGGCGGTCAGCGTGGCGGCGGCGAGCAATTTCAAATGGCGCGATTGCATGTCATAACTCCTTGTTCATGATGGGCAGGAAGGGGCAAAGGGTGTTCAAGCACGCAACTGTACCGATGCTCATGCACTGAATGGGTGGGCGGCAACACCACGGAACACATGGCCTGGGCATAGCGGCAGCGCGGGTGAAACGCGCAACCTGTGGGCAAATTCAGCGGGCTGGGTGGTTCGCCGGGCAATGGCTGCGCAGGCAACGGACGATGGGGGTCAATCTGCGGAATCGCCTCGATCAACGCCGCCGTATAGGGATGGCGCGGCGCAGTGAACACTGCTTCCACCGGACCCTCCTCGACGATCTTGCCCAGGTATATCACTGCCACGCGGTCGCACAGGCGCCGCACGATGGCCAGGTCATGGGCGATAAACAGGATCGCCAGGTTCATGTGCTGTTGCAGTTCCAGCAGCAGATTGATGATCTGGCCCTGGATCGACACATCCAGCGCCGCCACGCATTCGTCGGCGACGATCAAGCGCGGTTCCACCGCCAGCGCTCGGGCGATGCCCACGCGCTGGCACTGGCCGCCACTGAGGGAGCCGGGTTTGCGCGAGGCCAGTTCAGGACGCAGGCCAACCAGCTCGAGCAGTTCATCGACACGGGCGCGGATGTTTTGCGGCGCGACCTTGCGCTGCACCCGCAACACTTCGGCGAGGGTTTCACCGATGCTGTGACGCGGGTTCAGGGCGGCGTAGGGGTCCTGGAAGATCATCGCGGTTTCCCGGCGCAAGCGCGCAATATCGATGGCGCTGCCCCGGGCCATGTCGACACCGTCGAACAGCACTTGCCCGGCGCTGATCGGGTTGAGGTGCAAAACTGCCCGGCCCAACGTGCTTTTACCGCTGCCGGACTCGCCCACCAGCCCGAGGGTTTCACCGGCGGCCAGATTCAGCGACACCCCGTTCACCGCCCTCACCCACTGCTTGCTCAACCCGAACAGGCCACCGCCGGATGCGGCAAAGCGGACCTCCAGGTCCTTGATCTGCAACAGGCTCATGGGCGCCCTCCGAGGGGATAGTGACAGGCAACTCGCGCGCCTTCCGGCAACAGTTCGGTACACAGGGCGCCGACCTGCGGGCAGCGCGGGTTGAAGCGGCAACCGCCCGGCAATGCGTCGAGCAGCGGCGGCTGGCCAGGGATGGTGCGCAACAACGCATGGCCGCTGCTGTGGGCCGGCTGGCAATCGATCAGGCCGGCGGTGTACGGGTGCCGTGGCTGGGCCAGCAGTTCGTATTTGCTGCCGTGTTCGCACAGGCGCCCGGCGTACATCACCGCGATGGAGTCGCAGCTTTGCGCGACCACGCCGAGGTCGTGGGTGATCATGATGATCGACAGGCCACGCCTGTCGCGAAGGTCGAGCAACAACCGCAGGATTTGCGCCTGCACCGTCACATCCAGGGCCGTGGTGGGTTCGTCGGCGATCAGCACCTTCGGGTTGCACCCCAGCGCTACCGCAATCATCGCGCGCTGGCGCATGCCGCCGGAAAACTCATGGGGATAGTTGTCGACACGGGCCTGCGGGTCAGGAATACCCACTTGGCGCAGCACGTCGATGGCCAGCAGGCGCGCATCTTTTTTCGAGGCGCCTTGATGCAGGCAGATGCCTTCGGCGATCTGCTCGCCGATACGCATCAGTGGGTCCAGGTGACTGCTGGGGTTCTGGAAGATCATGCCCAACTGCCCGCCACGGACGGCGCGCATGCCGGCTTCATCCAGGCGCAGCAGGTCCTGGCCGGCCAGGCGTACCGTGCCGCCTTGCACGCGCAGGCTGGGCGATGGCAGCAGGCGCATCAAGCCGCGACAGGCCAGGGTCTTGCCCGAACCGCTTTCACCGACCAACCCGAGGATTTCACCCTCGGCCAGGTCAAAGGACACGCGGTCGACCAGGGTCAGCGCATGCCCGGCGTTGTCGGCGATCACGCTGAGGTCGCGCACTTGCAGCAGGCTCATGAACGATCCCCCAGGACTTGCGCCACACCATCGGCCAGCAGGCTGAAGCCCATGGCCAGGGTGACGATGGCCACGCCCGGGAAGGTGCAGATCCACCAGGCGGTGGTGATAAAGGCCTGGCCCTCGGCGACCATCGTGCCCCATTCGGCGGTCGGTGGCTGCACGCCCAGGCCCAGGTAGCTCACCGCAGCGCCGTTGAGCAGCACCAGCACCGCGTCGGACATCGAAAACACGATCGAGCCAAACATCGCATTGGGCAGCAAATGCCGGAACAGAATGCGCCCATGACCAAACCCCAGGCTCCTGGCGGCCAGGGCAAAATCGCTCTCCTTGAGTACCAGAATCTGCGAGCGGATCAACCGCGCATACGAGACCCAGCCCACCAGTGCCATGGCGATGTAAAAGCTCTGCAGTCCAGGCCCGAGAATGGCCATGATCGCCAGCATCAACACCAGAAACGGGAACGCCAGGACCACATCGATCACGCGCATGCACACACTGTCCAGGCGTCCGCCGATATACCCGGAGATTGCACCGATGAAGGTGCCGATCATGAACGGAAAGATCACCCCGACAATCGCCAGTTGCAGGTCGATGCGCGCGCCCCAGATCACCCGCGACAGCACGTCGCGGCCGTAGTTATCGGTGCCGAACAGGTGCGCAGCACCGGGCGCCAGCAGGCTAATATCGGTGTTCTGCGCAATCGGGTCGTAGGGCGCGATCCACGGCGCGAACAGCGCCAGGGTCAGCCACGTGAGCAGTATCAACAGGCCCCACGCGGCGGTCAGCCGGCCGTTGCGAAAACCCAGGCGCAGGCGCAAACGCCAGGGCGCTATCAATGGGCGGCTGTTCATTGCATTTTCACCCGTGGGTCGAGGGCCACCGTGACCACGTCGGCGATGAAGTTGACCACCACCGTCGCACAGGCCAGCACCATCGCCACGCCCTGTACCACCATGTAGTCGCGGGTAAAAATACCGCGCACCAGCAACTGACCGATGCCGGGAATGGCGAACAGGCTTTCGATGACCACCGTGCCGCTGATCAGCCAGCCGATATTCACAGCCAGCAGGTTGACGGCCGGCACCAGGGAGTTGGGCACGACATGGCGGCGGAACACGGCGGCTTCCGACAGCCCCCGCGCCCGTGCTGCGGTGACATGATCGGCCTGCAGTTCCACCAACATGCTCGCGCGCAAATTGCGCACCAGCACTGCCGACAGCGCCAGGGCAATGGTCAGACACGGCAGGACCATATGATGGGCCTTGTCCAACCAGGTGCGACCGTAACCGGACACCGGAAACAAGCCCCACTGCACACTCAGCAACAGGATCAGCATCAGGCCCAGCCAGAACGCCGGCATGCCCAGGCCGACCGTGGTGAATACGCGGATCAGGTTGTCTGGCCAGCCGCCTTTATTGCGCGCCGCCAGTGTCGCCAGCGGTACCGCGATCAACAGCGCCAGCAGCACACTGCCGAGCACCAGCACCAGCGTCGGTTCAATACGCGTGACGATCAGCTTCAGGGCGTCGACCTTGTACAGCAGCGATTGGCCGAGATCGCCCTTGAGCAGGTTCTTCAGGAAGTAGAAATATTGCAGCCACAACGGTTCGTCGAGGCCGTACTGGGCGCGGATTTTCAGCAATGCGTCCGGCGTGCTGCGCGAACCCAGCAGCGCGCGCGCCGGATCGCCCGGGATCGAGCGCACCAGCACAAAGGTGATCAGGCTGATGCCCAATAGCACCGGCAACAATTGCAGGGGCCGGGACAGTACGAAGCGGTAACGCGCGAGGTTCATTCGTCAGCCTCGGTGGCGGGCGAGAAAGTCCAGCAGCACCGGAAAATACGCCTCGGGTTCTTCGTAGAACGGCATATGGCTGCTGTTGGGAAATACGTGCAGTTCGGCGTGCCGGGCCGCCATCTTCATGCGCAGGGCACAGGCCGGCGTGAGTTCGTCGTGCTGGCCGGAGGTGATCAATATCGGCATCTTGAACGTGGCCATTTCAGGAATGCGATTCCAGTCCTTGAGGTTGCCGATATACAGGAATTCGTTGGGCCCCTGCATGGTTTCGTAAGGCCCCATGTTCCAATCGCCGAGGGAGCGTTTGACCGGCTCCGGCCATTCGTCCAGGCGGCACACGTGGCGATAGTTGAGCAAGGTAATGGCGGCTTGATACTGCGGGTGATCGAGCGTGCCCATGGCTTCATGGCGCTGCATCATGGCCACGGTTTCGCTGCCAAGGGCGCCGCGCAGACGTTCAAGTTCCCGGGACAGGTGGGGAATATCGCCGACCGTGTTTTCGAGAATCAGGCTTTTCAGCGCATCGGGGTAATGGATGGCGTATTCGATGCTCAGCCAACCGCCCCAGGAATGCCCGAGCAGATGCACGGGGCCCAGGCCCAGTGCCTGGCGCACGGTCTCGACTTCTTCGACATAACGGCGGATTTCCCACAGGGAAACGTCGGTCGGTCTGGCTGATGCGCCCGTGCCAAGCTGGTCGAATGCAACCACTCGCAGGTTATGGTCTTTGAGCCAGCCATGGGCGTCGCGCAAATAGTCACACGGCAGGCCCGGCCCGCCGTTGAGGCACAGCAGCACCTCATCGCCTTCGCCAAAGCTGTAGACCACGAGATTATGGCCGTCGACTTGCACGTTGTACTGCTGGTCGGGGGCAATTTCACGCCACATGCATACATTCCTTGTGTTGTATCGGCCTGGCAGGTAGTGGCCGTTTGTACGTCAACACTACCGAGGATGCCGCGCGTCCATAACCTAGCGTTTCTTATAGGTTTGGCCTGGCAGTCCTTCGCCGGGGCGTGGCATTCTACTTGCAGCAAGTCGAGATTCAAATGAATTCGGGAGCAGAACGGATGCTGGCCAGGCTAACTGCCTTCAATAATCGCCTGATGCCGGGCAGGAGCCTGGACGAGCAGATAGACAATACGTTTATCCTCGCCCAACAGCTGGGTTTCGATGCGCTGGTGTACGACTACACGCCGGTGCCCATCGACCTCAACGGGGTGCTGATCACGCCCTCGGTGCTGCAACTGCGCAACACGCCGACCGACTGGCACGCCTTGTGGTGCAGCGAAGGGTTCTACCAGATCGATCCGGTGCAACACCTGGCCTTGCGCAGCGTATCGCCGTTTGTCTGGTCGTATGAGGCAAAGGCCGAGACTGCACTGCAAACGATCATCGACCCCTGCCATGCACCCGTTTGCTCCTACCTGCACGAACAACAGTTGACCTGCGGCGTCAGCGTGCCGATCCACCTGCCCCGCGGTGGCTTCGCTTCACTGACCGGGCTGCGCACCGGTAAGGCGAGCACGGTATTGAAAGATGCGCAGCAAACCTTGTCGGACTTCAGCGTGATCGGCCACGCGTTACAGGAGGCGGCTTATCCTTTGTTCAACAAAGCAGTGCGCACCTACCCGCATATCCATCTGACCAAGCGCGAGCGCGAGTGCCTGAAATGGGCGGCCGAAGGCTTGACTGCGGCCGAGATCGCCACGCAATTGACCCGTTCGCTGGCGGTGGTGACCCTGCACCTGGCATCGGCCATGCACAAGTTGGGCGCCAAGAACCGCGTGCAGGCGGTGGTGCGCGCCACGCACTACCGGTTGCTGGACGATTGATCCTTATCTAAAACCTAGCTGTTTTGCTAGTTACCTAAACGTCGCGTGCAGACTATCGTAGCCATGATCCTTTTTTCAGAGCAGGGTACGAAATGGAATTCATCGACAAAGTCCGCGAAGGCTACGCCCCCTTCGGCGCCTATCAGACGTGGTATCGCATCACGGGCGAGCTGTCCACCGGCCGCACACCACTGGTGATCATCCATGGCGGCCCCGGCTGCACCCACGATTACGTCGACGCGTTCAAGGATGTCGCCGCCAGCGGCCACGCGGTGATTCACTACGACCAGTTGGGCAATGGTCGCTCGACGCACTTGCCGGAAAAACCGGCTTCGTTCTGGACCGTCGAGCTATTCCTCGACGAATTGAACAACCTGCTCGACCACCTGCACATCAGCGACAACTACGCGATCCTCGGGCAATCCTGGGGCGGCATGCTCGGCAGCGAACATGCGATTCTGCAGCCCAAGGGCCTGCGCGCCTTTATCCCGGCCAACTCACCGACGTGCATGCGCACCTGGGTCAGCGAGGCCAATCGACTGCGCAAGCTGTTGCCCGAAGGTGTACATGAAACCCTGCTCAAGCATGAAGCCGCCGGTACCTACCAGGACCCGGAATACCAGGCCGCCTCGCGGATTTTCTACGACCAGCACGTGTGCCGGGTCAACCCGTGGCCGGAAGAAGTCGCGCGCACCTTCGCCCAGGTCGATGCCGACCCGACGGTGTATCACGCCATGAGCGGCCCGACGGAGTTCCATGTGATCGGCAGCTTGAAGGACTGGAACGTGATCGGTCGCTTGTCTGCGATCAACGTGCCGACCCTGGTGATCTCCGGCCGGCACGACGAGGCCACGCCGCTGGTGGTCAAGCCGTTCCTGGACGAAATCCCCGACGTGCGCTGGGCGCTGTTCGAAGACTCCAGCCACATGCCCCACGTGGAAGAGCGCCAGGCGTGCATGGGGACGGTGGTGAAGTTCTTGGATGAAGTATGTTCAATGCCGCACCAAGCCCTCAAGGCTGGCTAATTCCAATGTGGGAGGGGGCTTGCCCCCGATAGCGGTGTGTCAGCCACTGGAGTTTTGACTGATACACCGCCATCGGGGGCAAGCCCCCCTCCCACATTTAGACCTTGCTGGTTTCAGCCTTCACTGTTCTCTTCGGCATATCCGCCACCAGTGGAATCTCCTTGCCTTCGGCATCGAACAGCTTGCCGCCCCGGTAGTAATCACCATCGCGCAATGCCGCCACGTCGCGAAAGCACAAACTGCGCTCAGTCCCCGCCACGAATACCGACTGCTGGTCAGAGTTACCGGCGGTGAAGTGGTTGAACGTCAGGTTGAGCAAGATCGCCATGATCGCCGACGAGCTGATGCCCGAATGGAAAATGGTCGCGAACCAGCTGGGAAACTGGTCGTAGAAGCTGGGCGCGGCGATAGGAATCATGCCGAAACCGATACTCGTGGCGACGATGATCAGGTTCATGTTGTTGCGGTAATCCACCTTGGACAAGGTGCGAATACCGCTGGCCGCCACCGTGCCGAACAACACAATGCCGGCACCGCCAAGTACCGAGGTAGGCACTGCGGCAATCACCCGGCCCATGAACGGCAGCAGGCCAAGCACCACCAGGAACACCCCGCCGGTTGCCACCACGAACCGGCTTTTCACCCCGGTCACCGCCACCAGGCCGACGTTCTGGGCGAACGCACTCTGCGTGAATGAACCGAAGATCGGCGCGAACAGGCTCGACAGCATGTCGGCGCGCAGGCCGTTGCCCAGGCGTTTGGAGTCGACCTTGGTGTCGATGATCTCGCCCACCGCCAGAATGTCCGCCGAGGTTTCCACCAGCGTCACCATCACCACAATGCACATGGAAATGATCGCCGCCACATGAAAGGTCGGCATGCCGAAATGGAACGGCGTGGGAAAGCCGAACATGGGCCCCTGGGTCACGCCGGAGAAGTCGGCCATGCCCAGGAACACCGCGATCACCGTGCCGATCACCATCGCCAGCAGAATCGACAGGCGCGAGATCGCCGCGCTGCCGATTTTGCTCAGCAGCAACACCAGCACCAATGTCAGCGCAGCCAGGCCGATATTCGACATGCTGCCGAAATCCGCCGCGCGACTGTTGCCGCCCATGGCCCAGCGCGCCGCCACGGGCATCAGGGTCAGGCCGATGGTGGTAATGACGATACCGGTCACCAGCGGCGGGAAAAACCGGGTAATGCGCGAGAACACCGGGGTGATCAACAACCCAATCAACGACGCGGCCATCACCGCGCCGAGAATCGCCGGCACGCCCCCTGCCCCGTCGCTGCCAACGATCGCCACCATGGTCGCCACACCGGCGAACGACACGCCCTGCACCAGCGGCAACTGGCAGCCGAAGAACGGCAAGCCAAGGGTTTGCAGCAACGTGGCCAGGCCACCGGCAAACAACGACGCGGCGATCAACAGGCCGATATCCGCCGGCGACAACCCGGCCGCCTGGCCGACGATCAATGGTACGGCAACGATGCCACCATACATGGTGAGCACATGCTGCAGGCCGTAGGCCATGTTGGCGGCGACCCCCAGATTTTCATCTTCGGGCCGCTGCGGTGACGCCTTCGGGATAGTCATGGTGAGCGCATCTCTGTTTTTGTTGTGCGCTCACTGTATGCAATGTTGAGACTGTATGTCCATAGAGTTGTATACAATCATTCGGACAAGATAGTCTGCCGAGGCGTTACAAAAACAATCCGGCCGTCATGAGCCAGAACGCGTTCAAGCTGAAGAAACTCAATCCAAATGTGGGAGGGGGCTTGCCCCCGATAGCAGTGGATCAGCCAGCACATTTGGCGCTGATATACCGCAATCGGGGGCAAGCCCCCTCCCACATTTTTACTTCAGATCAGTTGCCAGCTCAGAGCACTGCGCCTTCGGCCGCGCCAGCCAGTAACCCAGCACCGCCAACGGTGCGGTCGCCAGCATCACAATCACCGTGATCAACAGCGGCTGCTCGATCATTGATGACACCAACAGACTGGCGAGAAAGCACAAGCCCAATTGCAGGGTATTTTGCAGAGCGGCCGCCTTGCCGGAATTTTCCGAGAACGGCATCAGTGCATTCGCCACCACAATCGGGTAACTGGCCCCGTTGCACAGCGCCATCAGGCAGAACGGAATCAGTAAGGTGGTGAGGGTCGGCACTGTCAACGTTGCAACCAGGTACAACGTCACCATGCTCAGGCAATAGAAAGCGAGCAACCACGGTAGCAAGGTTTTGCCCGGCAAGCGCTGCAAGGCGCTGCGGCAACTGTAGCCGCCGACGAGAAAGGCCAGGGTGGGCAGCACGTAACTGAGGCCGATGTCACTCGGGGTGTAGCCCATGCCACCGAGGATGAACGGCGAAGCGGTCAGCCAGGCAAAGAAACTGGCGGAGCAGGCGGCAAATATCATGACGTTGCCGGTAAATACCCGTGAAGTGAGCAGCTGTGCATAGCCCAGGCGCACGGGGTGGCGCGTTTGACGCTTCGGCGCGGCGCGCAGGAACACCGTCGGCAACAGCAGAAGCAGCGACACACCCAGCAACACGCCAAAAATCGCCTGCCAGCCAAAGTGATTCAACACCATCGCGCCCAACAACGGCGCCAACGCCGGCGACAGCGACATCAGCGGCATGATGCTGGCGAACACCCGGTGAGCCTTGTCCGCCGGGTAACGATCAATCACCAGGGCCTGCCAACTCACGGCGGCAGAGCACACACCGATCGCCTGCATAAAGCGCAATGCCCAGAGCTGCGGCGCCGTCTGCACCCAGAACATACCCAGGCACCCCAGCACAAACAGGCTCAACCCCATGAGCAGGACCGGCTTGCGCCCGAGCCGGTCGGACAGTGGCCCCCACAGCAACTGCCCCAGCGCAAAACCGGCAAGGAAAATGCTCAAGCTGGCGCCCACGGCCCCGGCGCCAATCTGCAACTGCTCGCCCATGGCGCCAAACGCCGGCAAATACATGTCCATGGCGAGATAACCGAGCATGCTCAGCCCCGCCAGATACCACGTGAAACCAAAAGAATTTTTCATTGAAGCCTTGTCGATCCTGCCATCAAACTATTTGCTGACTGGCGCCCATTATGAAGCTGGCAGTTTTCCTGTGAAGCGATAATAATTGAATAGTCTTATCAATAATTTTGAAGGCAACTGCCATGTGGTCCGAATACTCCCTGGATGTGGTCGATGCCGTCGCACGCCACGGCAGTTTCAGCGCCGCCGCCCAGGAACTGCATCGCGTGCCGTCGGCCATCAGCTACACGGTGCGCCAGCTCGAAGAGTGGCTGGCCGTGCCGCTGTTTGTACGGCGCCACCGTGACGTGGAGCTGACGCCCGCGGGCCGCCTGTTTATCGACGAAGCCCGCGGGGTGATGAAAAAAATGCTCGGCACCCGGCGCCTGTGCCAGCAAGTGGCCAATGGCTGGAGCGGCCAATTGAAGGTGGCGGTGGATTCCATCGTCAAGCCGCACCGCTGTCGGCAACTGGTGCTGGACTTCTATCGACAGTTTCCCGACGTGGAATTACTGCTGGAGTACGAGGTGTACAACGGCGTGTGGGATGCGCTGGCGGACGAGCGCACCGACATTGTGATCGGCGCCACCAGCGCGGTGCCGGTGGCCAGCCACTTCAGCTTTCGTGACATGGGCTTGTTGAACTGGTTGTGCGTGGTCAGCGCCAAACATCCCCTGGCAGCGGTCAGCGGCCTGCTCAGTGATGATCAACTGCGCCCCTTTGCCTCACTGTGCATGACCGACACCTCGCGCAACCTGCCCAAGCGTGACACCTGGACCCTGGATAACCAGCGCCGCCTGGTGGTGCCCAACTGGTCCTCGGCGCTCGATTGCTTGCGCGACGGTTTGTGCGTCGGCATGGCCCCGGCGCATCAGGTGCTGCCGTGGGTCGAGCGCGGCGAGCTGGTGGCGCTGCAACTGCACCGCCCCTTCCCGGCCAGCCCATCCTGCGTGGCCTGGGCGCAGAACAAACTGTCGCCGGCCATGGCGTGGTTGCTGGAGTACCTGGGGGATACCGAGACCCTGAATCAGGAGTGGCTGAATGGAATCTGAAAAGCAGCACAGAATTCTGAGGGAGGGGAGCGCCTAGCTCTTGCTCGCGAGAAACTTACCGGCACCGCGTTCATTCAGAAAGCACGCGTTATCGTTGACGTTTTTCGCGAGCAAGCTCGCTCCTACAGACGGTATTAAGGCTTGCCCCTCCCACATTTTGATTGCCTTTCAGTCCAGCAGTCGGGTGATGGCTCGAACGATCATCTCGACTTCCCTGGCATCAAGGGTCAGCGGCGGCAACAGGCGAATGATCTTGCCCCGCGTGACGTTGATCAACAGCCCGTGCTCCTGGGCGGCACGGTGTGCAAGGTCGCGATAAGGGCTGGCCAGTTCAATCCCGATCATCAGGCCTTTGCCACGAATCGCCCGCACTTGCAGATGCCCATCCAGCTCGATGCGCAAGCGATCCAGCAGGTGTTCGCCCTGGCGTGCAGCGTTCTGCAACAAGCCTTGCTCGTGAATAATATCCAGCACGGTGCAAGCGACACGGCACGCCAGCGGGTTGCCGCCAAAGGTGCTGCCATGGCTGCCCGGCGTGAACAATTCGGCGACGCCGGCGCGGGCCAGGCAGGCGCCGATCGGTATGCCGTTGCCGAGGCCTTTGGCCAGGGTCATCACGTCGGGGACAATGCCCTCGTGCTGAAAGGCAAACCAGGCCCCCGTACGGCCAATGCCGGTCTGTATCTCATCGAGCATCATCAGCCAGCCGTGGCGCGTGCAGTGATCGCGCAGCGCTTTCAGATAGCCGGGCGGCGCCGGTAATACACCGCTTTCGCCCTGGATCGGCTCCAACAGAACGGCGGCGATACGCGCGCTAAATTGTTGGGTGATACGTTCCAGTGCGTCCAGATCGCCAAAACCCACCCTCAGAAAATCCCCCGGCAAACGTTGAAACCCAAGGCGTACCGACGGCCCGTCACTGGCTGCCATGGTGCCCAGCGTGCGCCCGTGGAAAGCGTTCTCCATCACCACTACCAAGGGTTGCTCAATGCCTTTTTTCCAACCATGCAGCCTTGCCAGTTTCAGCGCCGCTTCATTGGCTTCAGCGCCTGAATTATTGAAGAACGCGCGGTCCAGCCCGGACAGCTGGGTCAGGCGCCGGGCCAGACGCTGTTGCCAGTCAATGCTATAGAGGTTGGAGGTGTGCAACAGCAGGCCGGCCTGCTCGCTGATGGCCGTTACCAGCCGCGGATGGGAATGGCCGACATTGGTCACGGCCACGCCCGCAACCGCGTCCAGGTATTCGCGGCCGTGCTGATCCCACAGACGCGTGCCCAAACCACGGGTGAAACTCAAGGCCAAGGGTTGATAGGTGCTCATCAGGCAGGCGGCAGTCATGGGGCGGGCTCCAGTGCATCGTTGCGGTGTTTAAGTATCGTTAGCCACCACAGCTGGATAAACTGCGAATTACTGCAATTACTTTAAACCAGGACTTGATAATGGATCTGTTCCAGGCCATGTCGGTGTACGTGAAAGTCGTCGAGACCGGCAGCATGACCGCCGCCGCGCACGAGTGCGGGATGTCGACCACCATGGTCGGCAACCATCTGCGGGCGCTGGAGCAACGACTGGGCGTCAGTTTGCTCAAACGCACCACCCGCAAACAGAACCTTACCGAATTTGGCGGGCAGTATTATCAGCGCTGTCTGGAAGTGCTGGGGCTGGTGGCCGACTCCGAGCTGCTGGCGGAGCAGATTCACAGCGAAGCCCCCAAAGGCAGCCTGCGTATCACCGCGCCGCCCGTGTTCGGCACCGAACGTCTCGTGCCGGCCTTGAGCGAGTTTTCCCAGCGCTACCCGCTGATCGACCTGTACGTGGTGCTGAGCAATGAGCGGATGGACCTGGTCGACAGCGGCTTCGACGTGGCGATCCGTCTCGGCGAACTGGAAACCTCCAGCGTGATCGCCAGGCCCCTGCAGGCCTACACCCTCACCCTCTGCGCGTCCCCTGCGTACCTGGCGCGGCGTGGCACGCCGCAGACTCCGGCGGACCTGCAGCAACACGACTGCCTGGCCTTCGCCTACCCTGCGACCGACAACTGGCGCGACACCGACAAACTGTGGCGCATGACCGGGGACGCGGGCGAGGTAGAGGTGCCGGTGGCCGGCTCATTGACCATCAACAGCTCCCAGGGCTTGCGCCAGGCGGCGGTAAACGGCATGGGCATCATCATGCTGGCGGATGCCCTGGTGCAACCGGACCTGGAGAGCGGCAAGCTGGTCGCCTTGCTGACCGGCTACAAACTGCCCAGCCGGCCCATGCACCTGCTGTATCGCCAGGACCGTTATCGCCTGCCCAAGCTGCGGGCCTTCGTCGATTTTGTCATGGAGAAATGGGCGCGCTAGAACGCCACGCCCCGTTCACGCAGATGCGCGGCGGTGCGCTCGGCCGACACGTGGTGGATGCCCTGCCAGCCAAGGGCGATGGCCGCGTCGACATTGCCGACGACATCATCAATGAACACCACCTCATTGGGCTGGATGTCCGGCAGATGGGCACGGATCCGCGTAAGACTGGCCTGGTAGATCGCCGGGTCCGGCTTGATCAGTTTCAATTGGCCGGAGACGACGATATCGCGGAACAATTGCAGGAACGGGTAGCGTTCAAGGGCATAGGGAAAGGTTTGCGCCGACCAGTTGGTCAGCCCGAACAACGGCATATTGGCCTGATGCAACGCGGTGAGAATCGCAACCCCTTCCGGCAACGCACCACGCAACATTTCGTGCCAGCGCGCGTAATAAGCCTCGATCAAGGCCCGGTGTTCAGGATGTTGGGCAATCAGGCTGCGGGTGCCTTCAGCCAGGCTTCGGCCGGCATCCTGCTCGGTGTTCCAGGCCTGGGTGCAGATATTCTCGAGAAACCATCGCCGTTCCTGCTCGTCGGCAATCAGCTTGCGATACAGATGCTGCGGGCTCCAGTCAAACAACACGCCACCGAAATCAAACACTACCGCACGGATCGTCATGGGTTTGCTCTCGTTTGCACAATGAGTGGGGCAGTCTGGCATGCGCAGGACCCGCAGCAGAAGGCAAGCACGCGTAGGATCGTTCTGAAAATTCACCAAACCTCTGCGTAAGGAGCCAATCTCTTTTACTGTCAGCCCTATCAAGGAGAACAGTGACTGAACGGAATCATCCAACACTGCCGCTAGACGTGACGTAGAGGTATTCCGATGAAAACCAGAACTCTCAGTGTTACATCACCCTCCGCACTCAGCATGGAAGCCTTGCACCGCAAACAGTCCCTTCAGAAAAACGCAGGTGCCGGAAAATCCGACAGCCTGCACACCCCCCTGATCGAGCGGGTAAAAGAGCAAACAGGAATAGTTTCAAGCCACATAGAACCCTTGCAACAGATCGCGGCGACCACCAACTCCATCATCGGCATACGCCCAGTCGAGTCCGTGGCTACCGGACTGATAGAAGCCGGACACCCCACCAAGGATTTTCACATCAAGGGCAAAAGTGCCAACTGGGGGCCGCAGGCCGGTCTGATCTGTATCGACCAGGCCTTCAGCAAGCTGGAGGGCGCGCCGGAAAAAGTCGCTGGCGCCAACGTGCAGATCCTGGATTGTGTCGCGCAAGGCCATGCAGTCCCGATCCCGCTGAAACTCTCGCGCGGCCGCCTTAACGAATTGGTGAAGCTGGGCGCTATCACTGAGCTGTCTGCAAAAGACGCCAACGGTAAGCTGCACCTCAGCGCCCAAGGGCCGAGCGGGCAACGCTATACGTTTCAAGCCCGTTGCGCTTCGCCTGCCGCCGACACCTATCTGATCACCTACTTGGGCAAGCCGCTTGAAGTGCTGGCCAAGCAGGCAGGGGGCAAGCCTTTGACCGCCGACTACGATCTGCATATGGTCGCGCCGCACCTGAGTGACTTCGGGCCCCAGGATAAGCTCCCCGTATCGGATGTCGCGCACAGCGTGTTCAAGGAACGAATCAGTGGGTACAAAAAGGTACCGCAAGAACTGCACGCGGACTTTAAAAGCGCGGACAGTTTCTATCAGAAAGAAGATCCCCATCTCGGCAATGCAACTGCGCGGCTGCAGCAGATGATAAACATCATCAACCGCAAACTGGTGGGTGATGCGGAGCAAGTGGTTCACCACAGTGCGGATTCAGGCAACCCGTTCACGGACGTGAGCGCAAATTACCCGGTGACCTTTTTCCTGCCGGCGAAACTGGGCAGATTCGATGAAATCAGCATCATCTGTAACGCTCGGGAAATGGCCGAATTCATTAACACCGCCAAGGACAGCGGCTATCATTTGCCGTTGAATCCACTCTGGGAGAAAGAAGTGGTCGAGGTGCGACGGCCTGACTTCATCCGCGCGCAAAACCTTATTCAACTCAAACTCGGGCGAACAGCAGCCTGATCACTTTGTGATCAAGGCCGCTGCCAATCACATCATTTACGCCTGGACCAGACCGTTGATCTTGACGGTCGGGTTCACGTCCGCGTCGTAGTCCACGCCATCGACTTCAAAACCGAACAAGCGCAGGAACTCAGCCTTGTAGCCGGCAAAATCGCTGATCTCGTTGACGTTGTCGTCGGTGACCTGGTTCCACAGCGCCGCCACGGCGTCCTGGACCTTTGGCTCCAACTCGGCCAGGTCGGCACGCAGGCGACCGTCGGCATCCAGCTTTGGCTCGCTGCCGTAGAGGCTGTCCTTGAACAGGCCATAGACCTGCTCGATGCAGCCTTCGTGAGTGCCCTGCTCTTTCATGACCTTGAACAGCAGCGACAGGTACAGCGGCATGATCGGGATTGCCGAGCTTGCCTGGGTGACCACGGCCTTGAGCACCGACACACGGGCGTCGCCCTTGAGTGCAGCGAGGTTTTCGCGCAGGGTCAGGACTTTCTTGTCCAGGTCCTTCTTGGCTTCGCCGATGGAACCGTTCCAGTAGATGTCCTGGGTCAGCTTTTCGCCGAGGTAAGTGAACGCGGTGGTCTTGGCGCCTTCGGCCAGTACGTCGGCGTCGCGCAGGGCATCGATCCACAGCTGCCAGTCTTCGCCGCCCATCACTTTCACGGTGCCGTCGATTTCCTCCTGGGTCGCCGGTTCCAGCGTCGTGTCGACCACCACGCCCTTGTCGGTGTTGATCCCACGCAGGGTCACAGCCTTGCCGATCGGCTTGAGGGTGGAGGTGTGCACCACGCCTTGCGGGTCGGTACGGCGTGGCGCGGCCAGGCTGTAGACCACCAGGTCGATCTTGCCCAGGTCTTTCTTGATGGTGTCGATGGTCAGGCGCTTGATCTCGTCGGAGAACGCGTCGCCGTTGATGCTCTTGGCGTACAGGCCCTTTTGCACGGCAAACTTCTCGAACGCCGCGCTGTTGTACCAGCCGGCGGAGCTCAGCTTGCCTTCTTCGCCTTCTTTCTCAAAAAACACGCCCAGGGTGTCGGCGCCGCAGCCAAACGCAGCACTGATGCGCGCGGCCAGGCCGTAGCCGGTGGAAGCACCGAGGACCAGCACCTTCTTGGGGCCGCCTTCGATTACGCCGTTTTGGGTGACGTACTCAATCTGCTCCTTGACGTTCGCTTCACAGCCAACAGGGTGAGCGGTCACACAGATAAAGCCACGAACCCGCGGTTTGATGATCATAAAAATTCTGCCTCTTCCAAGGTGCCGAAGGCCAATGGTGGCCATTCAACTTCAATCGTACCGGTCTATGACGCCTGAAAAACCGAAGCGTCACGATAGACGCAAATCTTCCGTTCTCAAAATTCAATCCACCCACCCTGACGACCGTTACAAACTGTGCACCGCGTTAACACTTTTCGAACTATTTAAAACGCCCAAGCACGGCAGAAACCCCTATCATGACGATATTGTTTCATTATGTTTCAAGTTTGGAGCCAGGTTTCATGAGCAAAAATGCTGTCGGCAAAAAGCTGGTGTCCCTCGCCTGGGTCGTCGGCGTTCTGCTGCTGATCTACTGTTTCCCGCGTATCTGCCTGGTGTTTCTGCTGCTGGTGCTGTTCTGCGGTGTTTATGATTTTTTGCGCAACGGCCTCTACGACCGCGGCACCATCAAGAAATATTTCGTCGGAAACGGCCGCAATACCTGGGTGCTGGCACCGTTCAACACCCTGCTCGACCTGTTGAGCAAACGCAACCGGCATGTCTACACGATGCAAGACCTGCCGCCGGCCTGGCGCGAAGACCTGCAACAGGTCATTAACGACGCCATGGCCCGCAAGGAAGAAATCATCGGTTACCTGGACGCACGCATGGCCGAGAAGAAACGCGGCATGCTGTTTTTCCAGTGGTACGGCCGCCCCATCGAAACCGCCTTGGACATCCCGCAACTGCGCAAAAAACTGCCATTCGTGAAGACCATCGGCGTGTCGGTGTTCAACGAGAACCGCTCGACATCGTTCCACTTCGGCCCCCTGCGCATGATGTTCCGCGTGCTCTACAACATGGCGCCGGCGCCGCACCACGAAGGCGTGTATATCCAGGTGGGCAAGCACAAGCACTATTGGCACGACGACCCATTGTTTATCTTCGATGACACGCTGATGCATGCGTCTTTCAACAAGAACGATGCAAAACGTTACTGCCTGTTCATTGATATCGTGCGGCCAACCCGGGTGCCCTCCGTGCTTAACGCCGTGATCGCCGGTTTTGCCGGCCTGGTATTTACCCTGCGTCGAGTTTTCTACAAAAACTGGAAGCTGATCCAGTAAGTTCTGCGGCATGATGGTGCTGGACGGTGTTTGCGCTCGGCCTTGCGCCTGAGGTAAATAACCGTCTCGTGCGACCGTATACGGCGCCCATCATTCTCAAGCCACCGCGCCTGTCGTGGATGCGGTGGCTGTGCTTTCAAGGAATCAGAATGCCCCAACGTCAAGTCATCAACGCCGCCGTCAGCCCCAAGGGCAGCCTCGAAACCCTGTCACAACGTGAAGTCCAGCAACTGAGTGAAGCCGGCAGCGGCAGCGTCTACGCCCTGTTTCGCCAGTGCGCCCTGGCGATCCTCAACACCGGCGCGCATATCGACAACGCCAAGACCATCCTCGATGCCTACAAAGACTTTGAAGTGCGCATCCACCAGCAAGACCGCGGCGTACGCCTGGAACTGCTCAACGCGCCCGCCGACGCCTTCGTCGATGGCGAGATGATCGCCAGCACGCGCGAAATGCTGTTCAGCGCCTTGCGTGACATCGTCTACACCGAGAATGAGCTGGACAGCCAGCGCATCGACCTGAGCAACTCCCAGGGCATCACTGACTACGTGTTCCACCTGCTGCGCAACGCCCGTACGCTGCGCGCGGGTGTCGAGCCCAAGATCGTGGTGTGCTGGGGTGGCCACTCGATCAACACCGAAGAATACAAATACACCAAGAAAGTCGGGCACGAGCTGGGCCTGCGCAGCCTTGACGTATGCACCGGCTGCGGCCCCGGCGTGATGAAAGGGCCGATGAAAGGCGCGACCATTTCCCACGCCAAACAACGCATCACCGGTGGCCGCTACCTGGGCCTGACCGAGCCGGGCATCATCGCTGCCGAAGCGCCCAACCCGATCGTCAACGAGCTGGTGATCCTGCCGGACATCGAGAAACGCCTGGAAGCCTTCGTGCGTGTCGGCCACGGCGTCATCATCTTCCCCGGCGGCGCCGGCACCGCTGAGGAATTCCTCTACCTGCTGGGCATCCTGATGCACCCGGACAACCGCGACCTGCCGTTCCCGGTGGTGCTGACCGGGCCCAAGCATGCGGCCCCTTACCTGGAACAACTGCACGCGTTCGTCGGGGCTACCCTCGGCGAAGCGGCGCAGAAGCATTACCAGATCATCATCGACGATCCGGCCGAAGTCGCGCGCCAGATGACGCTGGGCCTCAAGGCCGTGAAGCAGTTCCGACGCGAGCGCAACGACGCGTTCCACTTCAACTGGCTGTTGAAGATCGACGAAGGTTTCCAGCGCCCCTTCGACCCGACCCACGAAAACATGGCCAGCCTGCAACTGAGCCATGCGCTGCCGCCCCATGAACTGGCGGCCAACCTGCGTCGCGCGTTTTCGGGGATCGTGGCAGGTAACGTGAAGGACAAGGGCATTCGCCTGATCGAAGAAAACGGGCCGTACGAGATTCACGGTGACCCGGCGATCATGAAACCGCTGGACGAGCTGCTTAAAGCGTTTGTCGCCCAGCACCGCATGAAGCTGCCGGGCGGCGCGGCGTATGTGCCGTGCTATCGCGTGGTGCAGTGAGCGGGCGCGGTCGGTCATAGTTTGTATCGGTTTGGCCCATGGCCAAAGGTGTGGGGATTGAGAGTCCGAGCTAGGGTTTGAGGACGACTCACCACACCTGCGAGCCACCTATGGACCAACGGATATTGTCCTCCATCATTCCTTACCCTAAGGTAAGGAATATCACGATGGAGAGCTTCACTATGGCGACCGCCACACTGACTTCAAAAGGGCAAATCACCATCCCCGTCCAGGTGAGGACAGCCCTCGGCCTGGAAACAGGCGACCGGGTGGAATTCGTCGAAATGGAAGACGGCAAGTTTTCCATGATCGCCGCCAGTAAAACCGTCACCGACCTCAAGGGACTGATCAGCAAGCCTGCCACTGCTGTGTCCATCGAGGACATGAACCAGGCCATCGCGGCCCGGGGAGCAAACGCCGGATGATCGGCCTGGATACCAACGTGCTGGTGCGCTACGTCACCCAGGACGATCCCATGCAGTCAGCCAAGGCGTCCAGATTGATAGAATCACTCACCGCTACATCACCGGGTTTTGTCAGCCTGGTGACCGTTGTGGAGTTGGTGTGGGTCCTGCAGTCCTGCTATGCGTCGGCCAAAAGCGATGTGGTGATGGTGCTGGAAACCCTGCTGCACACTCGCGAGCTCACGGTTGAGCGCGCCGATATCATCTGGCAAGCCCTGCGCAAGTTCGTGGCGAACACGGCAGACTTTGCCGACTGCCTGATCGAACGCTGCGCCCATGCGGCGGGTTGCGAATACACCGCCACCTTCGACCTCAATGCGGTCAAGGCGACGGGTATGAAACGTATCGGCTAGGCCGTCTTTTGCAGGAGCGAGCTTGCTCGCGAAAAACACCAACGATTACGCGAACATTCAGGTAGCACGCGGCGCCTGTGGCTTTTTCGCGAGCAAGCTCGCTCCTACGACAGGAGAGGACGCTCGGTCAACGAATCCAGCCACCGACCTGCCAGTGATACCCGTCATTGCGCTGTACCCAATGCGGATGTACATAGCGATAACCCTCGCGCACCGGCTCCCAGTGGCCGTGCACCGCCACATAGCGCCCGCCTTGCCAGCGCCAGTAACCGCGTGACCAGATATAACCTTCGCGTACGGGTGGTTCGACTTCGATCACCTGTACGGGCGGCGGCTGCGGTGCAACAACTTCTACATACTCATGTTGTACCGGTCTGCGCTCATGCACGACACGCTCTTGCACACACCCGGATGCTGCGACGACTACCGCCGCCATTGCCGCATAACGTAGCAACATACAAAACCCTCGGGCCTAATCGCCCCGCATCTGTATCAGTAAGAAATCCCCCTTTGTTGCAACCAGGCCTCCTGCTTGGGCATGGTTTATTTTTAACAGGAGATGTCTGTCAGATTGCTGAACCCACCGGCCTCAAGACGTGCACTCGACGGTCGGTCGCTTCAGGCGCAATAAAACCAGCCCGGCAATGACCACGGCGATGCCGGCGTAGGCCGAGGCATGAATTCTGTCGCCGAACATCAACGCCGCCCATACGAGGGTGACCGGAGGCTCCAGGTAGACCAACGCGGCAACCTGGGTGGCCGTCATCACACGCAGCAGCTGCCACAGGCTCAAGTAAGCGGCAAAGGTGGAAAACACCGTCAACCACACAATCGAAACCAGTACGTCGGTGGCGTGGGGAATGCTCAAGGTATCGGTGTACAACACAGCGCCGGTGAAACCGATCAGGCTCAACAGCGATTGGATAAACAGCGGTATGAGCAAACCGACATTCTCGCTCTGCACCGAACGACGTTCGTACAGCGTCGCCAGGGTCAGCCCCAGCGCCGAGACGAGCGGCAGCCCATACATCGCCAGGCCTACCTCGGTTGCGCTATTGCTGTACTGCCCGGCGATCACAATTGCCACGCCGGCAAAGCTGATCACGAGGCCCACCCATTGCCAGCCACCGCTGCGCTCGGTGGCGCTGCCCGTCGACAATGCTGCGGTCATCAACGGCTGCATCGCCGCGATGATTGCCGCAATGCCTGGCGGCAAACCGTTCTGGATCGCCACATAGAGGCAGCTCAGGTACAGAAACTGCGACAGGCAACCGATCACCGCGTAGTGGCGGATCTGCGCCCATGAAACCTTCAACAGCCTGACGTTCAGGAACAGCCCCAGGCACAGCGATACCAACAGGAATCGCCAGAACAGCAGGTTGAATGCACCTCCTTCCTGGGTGCCGAGCTTGGCGCCGATATAGCCCGAACTCCATGACAGGACAAACGCACCTTGCAACAGCACCAGTCCCAGAGTTGATCGCTTCATGCGGCCCTCCAGCCTTAGTCGATTGACTTCAAGGCTAGGGACAGGAGACTCTTCTGTATATTTGAATAACCTGCACCATCAATCCGTAAAAGTCGAACCATGGCCAAACAGCTGAATATCGATCTACTGCGTACCTTTCATGCCGTCGCGCGCTTTGGTCGCTTCAACGAAGCGGCCGAACACGTGCACCGCAGCGCTTCCACCGTAACCACGCAGATTCAGAAACTGGAACACCAGATCGGCCAGCGCCTGTTCAGCCGCAGCAACCTGGGCGTGGAGCTGACGCTGTACGGCAGAAAACTGCTGGACGAAACCAGCGAATTTCTCAAAAGCCACGACCGCCTTCTGATCGCCCTGATGCCCCAGCGCATGCAGGGCAAGATCCGCCTGGGTGTGCCCGACACTTATGCGCCCGCCTTCATCCAGGCATTTGTGCCACGACTGATCACCGACAACCCGCTGCTTGAGCTGGAAATCGAAGCGCGCACCAGTGGCGAACTGCTGAGCCTGTTCACGGCAAACCAACTGGACCTGGCAATCACCGTCAGCGCACGGCCGCTGGCACAGGGTGAGCGCCTGGGCTCGGTGCAACCGCTATGGGTGGCAGCCGAGCAGTTCAGTTCTCCGCCAAACGCGCCGCTGCCCATCACCGTGCCCATCGCTGGTTGCCCGTATCGAGCGGCGGCGTTACAGGCGCTGAAAGATCACGGGGTTTACCATCGCGTACTGCTGGAAAGCCCCAACTCATCGGCAGTAGAGGCTTGCGTGCGCAGCGGCGTGGCCGTGGGCCTGATGGAGGAAAGCCGCATGGGCGAAGGGCTGAGACACATCACGCAACTGCCGGCCCTCCCCGCCCAGCATCTGTATCTGCTGTGCGACACCGCTAATGCACTGGCGCTGCATCTGTACGAGCAAGTCAGGCACTTCAGGGTCTGAACGCCGCACACAAAAAAGCCCGCTGACCGTTACCGGTTCAGCGGGCTTTTGCTTAAGCCTTACTTACAGCGCCAGATCAGACGCCGGCTTGCTCGGCTCAGCCGCAGGCTTGGCAGCCTCGGTGGCCTGTGGAGCAGCCAGTTGCGGGATCGCTGGCGGTGGCGTCAGTTGCAGCACACCGGCCGTGTAGGCCCATTCCTTGGCGACCGCTTCAGGGCTTTCGTTCAGCTTGGTGCCGTAGCTTGGCACGATCTGGTGCAGTTTTTCCTGCCAGGCCGGGCTTGCTACCTTGTCCTTGAAGACTTTTTGCAGCACGGTCAGCATGATCGGCGCTGCGGTCGACGCGCCTGGCGAGGCACCCAACAGGCCGGCAATGGAGTTGTCGGCGGAGCTGACCACTTCGGTACCGAGTTTCAGCACGCCGCCCTGTTCTTCGTCACGCTTGATGATCTGCACACGCTGGCCGGCTTGCCACAGGCGCCAGTCCGATTGCTTGGCGTTCGGGAAGTATTCCTGCAGCGCCTTGAAGCGGTCGTCATCGGACAGCATCAGTTGGCCGGCGAGGTACTCGACCAGTGGGTATTCACGAATACCGACCTTGGTCATCGGCCAGATGTTGTGGGTGGTGGTGCTGGTCAGCAGGTCCAGGTACGAGCCTTCCTTAAGGAACTTGGTCGAGAAGGTGGCGAATGGGCCAAACAGGATCACGCGCTTGCCATCCAGCACGCGGGTGTCCAGGTGCGGAACCGACATCGGTGGCGAGCCTACCGAAGCCTTGCCGTAGGCCTTGGCCAGGTGCTGCTCTGCGACGGTTGGGTTATCGGTCACCAGGAACGAGCCGCCAACCGGGAAGCCGGCGTATTCCTTGGCCTCAGGAATGCCCGACTTTTGCAGCAGGTGCAGGGCACCGCCGCCGGCGCCGATGAACACGAACTTGGCGTCGGTTTCAGTCTTGGTGCCGTCTTTCAGGTTTTTGTAGCTCACACGCCACGAACCGTCGTCGTTGCGGGTGATGTCCTGCACTTCGCTCGACAGTTTCAGGTCGAACTTGGGGGTGGTTTGCAGGTGGGCAACGAACTGGCGGGTGATTTCGCCAAAGTTCACGTCGGTGCCGATCGGGCTCCAGGTGGCCGCGATTTTCTGGTTGGGGTCACGCCCTTCCATCATCAGCGGGACCCACTTGGCGATCTGCGCCGGGTCTTCGGAATACTGCATGCCGGCGAACAGCGGGCTCGCCTTCAGCGCTTCGTAACGTTTTTTCAGGAACTTGATGTTGTCATCGCCCCACACAAAGCTCATGTGCGGTGTGGAGTTGATGAACGAACGCGGGTTCTTCAACACGCCCTGCTGGACCTGCCAGGACCAGAACTGACGGGAGATCTGGAACGCTTCGTTGATCTCGACCGCTTTAGGGATCTCAACGTTGCCGTTCTTGTCTTCCGGGGTGTAGTTCAGCTCGGCCAGGGCCGAGTGACCGGTACCGGCGTTGTTCCAGCCGTTGGAGCTTTCTTCGGCCACGCCATCGAGGCGCTCGACCATCTCCATCGACCAGTCCGGTTCCAGCTCATTGAGCCAGACACCCAGGGTCGCACTCATGATGCCGCCGCCGATCAGCAGCACATCGACTTTCTTTGCCTCTTCCGCGTGAACGGACGTGATCCCCATCGACAAAGCCAGCCCCAGCAGGGCAGTGTTTACTTTTTTAAACATCAGTAGCACCTATGATAAAACGCCATCCGCCCCACCGCCCCTGATTGTTCAAGGCTGCAGGGTGGGCACACAAGGCCGATGGATCGACCTCACTGTTATGTCCCTTCTGCGCTGACTTCTTATCATTATTGGCTTCAGCTACCTGGGCGACAGCCAATCGCTGGGACGTATACGGGTGTACGCACCAAGGAAAGCCTAGACCAGGACGGCGCGCAGAATATCACGCCAAACAGCGTTTATGCGCCGTTTGGCCGATTGACACCGCTAAATCGCAGCTTTTATCGCGCACGTGTCAAGACTGCCAGCCGCGACCTGGGGTCACAGGCCCGGAACTCTCGCGCTCGAGGCTGTTCTAGACACCTTCACAGTCGCCTGCGTAGCATCGGCGATTGTCTTTCGTGCACCTCATCCAAACAGAGCGATCCATGTCTATCCAGCAAACACCCGGGCACCTGCTGCCCGCGCGCAGCGCCGCCAAAATGGAAGCCGCGATGGCCGTGGGCGCGTTCGCCATCGGCACCGGCGAATTCGCCATCATGGGCCTGATGCCCGACATCGCCCAGAACCTGGGCTTGAGCGAACCGCAAGTCGGCCACGCCATCAGCGCCTACGCCCTCGGCGTGATGGTCGGCGCCCCGCTGCTGGCCATCCTCGGCGCCAAGCTGCTGCGCAAACACATGCTGCTGTTGCTGATGGGCCTCTACGCCCTGGGCAACTTCGCCACCGCCTTCACCCCCACCTTCGGCTCGCTGGTGGCCTTCCGCTTTATCAGCGGCCTGCCCCACGGCGCCTACTTCGGCATCGCCGCCGTGGTCGCCTCCAGCATGGTGCCCACCGACAAACGCGCCGGCGCCGTAGCCCGCGTCATGATGGGCCTGACCCTGGCCATGCTGCTGGGCAACCCAATCGCCACCTTCCTCGGCCAACACCTGGGCTGGCGCTCGGCGTTCGCCCTGGTCAGCGTGATCGCCCTGCTCACCATCGCCCTGGTCTGGCAATTCGTGCCCCACCGCCACGACGAAGAACGCAGCGACCCACGCAAAGAACTGCGCGCCTTCACCAAACCCCAAGTCTGGATGGCCCTGTCCATCGGCGCGATCGGCTTCGCCGGCATGTTCTGCGTATTCAGCTACCTGGCGCCGACCATGCTGGAAGTGACCAAAGTGTCGCCGCAGTGGATTCCGTTTGGCCTGGCAGCCTTTGGCGTGGGCGGCATCATCGGCAACATTGCCGGCGGCAAACTGTTTGATCGCCTGCAATTTCGGGCCGTGGGTTGGATCATGGTGTGGTCGATGGCCGTGCTGATTTTCTTCACCTTCGCTGCCAGCTCACTGTGGAGCGTACTGCTGGGCATCGGCCTGGTCGGCACCATGATCGCCATGGCCGCGCCGCTGCAAATCCGCCTGATGGACATCGCCCACGAAGCCCCAAGTTTGGCGGCGGCCTCCAACCACGCGGCGTTCAACCTGGCGAACGCGCTGGGCCCTTGGCTTGGCGGCATGGCGATTACAGCCGGGCTCGGCTGGACAAGCACCGGCTACATCGGCGCGGTAACAGCCCTCATCGGCCTGGGCCTCTACCTCATCGCCCGCCGCATGAAGGGCGGCAACTAACGCCGCCGGTTTTGCGCCGATCACAGTTCCAATGTGGGAGGGGGCTTGCCCCCGATAGCAATGGGTCAGTCAACACACCACTGACTGCCCCACCACCCCATCAATCATCACGCAACAACCCCGACCCATACTCCCCATAACTACTCCCCAGCCCACTGCCACCAAAATTCATCCTGGAGGCTTTGCTGGGGCTGTGGTCGCCAAACGCCTGAACACTGAGGATCAAACTGTGGGAGGGGGCTTGCTCCCGATAGCAATGGGTCAGTCAACACACCACTGCCTGCCTCACCCCCCCATCAATCATCACGCAACAACCCCGCCCCATACTCCCCATAACTACTTCCCAACCCACTGCCACCAAAATTCATCTTCGCTGCTTTGCTGGGGCTATGGTCCCCAAATACCTGGCATCCACCTGAAAAGCACGGGTCACTGCTCACGGCTGGTGAAGATGAACAAGCACTCAACAGCAACGTGCCGGCGATCATCACAACTTTGACGAGGTTCGAGATCATGGTTTCAACTCCCTATGGGCTGGAGGCGCTGGGGTCCTCTCTTGCAGGCAATCGTAGGCCTCAAAGGCGCAGGGAATTATGAAACTTTGCTGAGGGACAGCATGAGTTCAGGTTGCCGCCTTGGGTGAGGCGGCAGGGTTGGTTATCAGGCTTTGACTGAGGCGGTTACAGGCGCAACCTGCTCCTGGGCTCGGTCAACCAGCAGCGAGCTCAACTCGATTAACTGCTGAATGCCTAGGGCGATGGCGCGCTGGGAGTCGTCGAGGTCGAACGCCAGGGTGGAAGCCATTTCGTTGGCGGATGCGAGGTTTTCGGCGGCGTTGGCCAGGAGGGTTTCGGGGTCGATGGTTGGGTTTACGAGGAATAGGTTGTTGCTTGGGTGGTCGGCGGGTGCAGCGTCGTCGGATGGGGGCAAGTGATGGTTGATTGCGCGCTGGGCTGCGGCTTGAAGCTTGGGATCGGCGGACGATGTACCGTGATCAATAGAAGAATTTCGTGTGTTGTAGTGCATGGCGAAGCTCCAAATATTTACGGGAGTTAAAACGCCTTAGCAATGCGGACTTCCACCTCCGGCCACTGGTTTGCAGCGGCTTGAGGAGGTTAGCTAGGGGTGGTCTGAGGGGCAAGCCGAGAAATGTGTAGGAAATACCCTAAGGCGTATCAACGACTGGATCTAAAACTCCCGGCCAGCACCATTACCAACTTCGTCTGCGAGCTGCAAGATGCTTTAAACAACGTCGTATGCGCTCCAGAGTGGAGCAACGCCAACGACAGGGGGATGCCCTTGTGACGTTCCATGTCATATCCTGCCAAGCCTGAGCGAGAGATTTGTTGAACAGGCGTAGAGGCAACGAGAATTTAAAGATCGTTAAGTTATAAAAACGATCGCAAATGAAAGCCTCTAAAATGGTTTATCTTCAGATACGGCAGACCCGATGATCATCCAACCCCGATCTCCTGCCCCGCTCCTGCAACCAGGCGAAACAGCAGTACTTTTCGACGGCACCTGCAAGCTCTGCAACGGCTGGGCGCGGTTCATTATCCACTATGACCATGCACATCGAATTCAGCTTGCTGCGGTTCAATCGCCGGAAGGTCAAGCGCTATTAAAGTGGGCGGGGCTACCGCAGGACAAATTCAACACCATTGTTCTCATCTCGAATGACAAGGTGTCCGTGCGTTCCGAGGCGATGTTCGAGATCTTGGCACGCCTGAATGCCCCGTGGCGCTGGCTAACGGCTGCCCGCGTCGTCCCAGCGACCCTGCGAGATTGGATGTACGACAAAATCGCTATAAATCGCTATAGATTATTTGGGAAGTACGATTCCACCCGTCTTCCGGTGGCGGATTACGAAGGGCGGTTTTTGAAGGCGCGGAGATAAAGAGGACGGACACCGAGCACGAAAAGACGCTGACCGCCCAGATCGAGCTGGCAGTAAAAGACGCCGACTAAGGCAAATTCGCCACCGATGACCAAGTAGCGGCCATGCGCGCTAGATGCTGGAGTCGAATGCGGGTTGAGAGGCTGTAATCCTTGGATTTGAAGCCTCCCGAGGCGCTGAGGTTCGTTTTGAAAAACGTTAAATACTATGCTTACCGAAACGAAACTTGATCTTATACGTACCAAAATACTGACACGATTAACTTAAGCCTAACGACCACCTATTAAAAGCTCGGAGCACTTCTATTTGGAGAGATTTTAATAGAATACGACCCACCCATTTTGCCGGAGCTTCCAGCTATCAAAAGCGAATCATCAGTAGCATCATAAGTATAAGTTTGACGTCCAACTTTAAAACCTAGATGATGGGTTAGAACCTTTAACGGACCGGCTTCATAGATATTAATATCGCCATCTTGCATTCCGTTTCTGACTATCAACACCGTACAATCAGCCTTTTGTGCTCCATAGGCTACCGAATTATAAAAAATATTCGCGCGAAAAACGTAGTTCCCGACAGGCATAATTTTAAAATTTTCAGTGCCACGCCACGCTTCACCAAAATCCGTTACATCGTTGAGTCCTGACATATAAATTCCTTTTAAGTAAAAGTTAGCGATTAGCGTCAAGCAACCCTTGCCGAACCTAACACCAATCCGAGAAGACAGCGAGCGCCGCGCCTTGCTACCTACGCAGAACCGGTTCGGGGCTCAGACCGCTATTTTTCTGAGGCGGACCCTATGCCAGTGATGAATGAGCCCGGCTGGGAGAAGTTTCGGGCTGCGGGGATTGCTCGTTTCGATGAGATACAAGCACCTTCCCCGTGGCCGAAAGTAACGGCACTTTAGTCCTTACGAGACGCGAACCCCGTCAGCGGGTGCAGCACGTGCTCGGTTCTTGAGCCTCAGCGCGGGCTTTTCGATGAGGTACCAGCTTGCCGTGGAAAACGTCACCAGCGCCACCGTCAATATCACGCCAGTCAAAAACGGATTCTCCGGCTTATACGTCGCGTTGAGAAACAGAATCATCGGGATGTGATAGACGGGGGATATCGGGGTCAGACCACGATACCCTGCTTTGAGTTATTAGAGGAAAAGCAAACGACTCACTCCCAGGCCAGGCTCACGACGACCTGCCGATCAATCAAGGGATTCCTCAGGGTCTGACCCCGATATCTCCTTGCTCTCCTTGGCCATCACCTAAAGGCGAACCTAAACCTTATCCCTCAGCCAATTGACAACCACATCTCAATTGAGATTGTATGTTCAATCTAAGGACATCAAAAAAAGAGGGATGCATGTCAGCTTGGAATGAATTTCTAGCGCAAGTCCGCGACGCTGAGAAGGAACTTGGAAATCCCATTGAACCTTGGTATCGAGGTCACTCTAACCACACCTGGAAATTGACACCGAGCCTGCCACGCGAAAGTGATTGGCAAGCAAAAGAAAAAGAACTCTTTTATGAGTTTACAAAAACTGCTGCACGGCTCTTTGACAAAAGGTCAGACGATTGGGAAACATTGTTTGACATGCAGCATTACTGGATTCCAACTAGACTTCTAGACTGGACAACAGTTATGGGAGTTGCGATTGCATTCATCCTACATAGTGACTACTCAGACACAGAAGACAGTGCTCTGTTTATTCTTGATCCAATGGCCCTAAATCGACTTAGCGGCAGACACGACATAATTTCGGTACCAGAAGATAAGACTTACGAATATAAAAAAATATACTGGGAAAAAAGGCCATTCGAAATTGAACGCCCACTTGCAATACGGCCCAATCATATAAGCCCTCGACTTCAGGCTCAAAAAGGAACCTTCACTGTTTTTGGCACAGAAAACGCGCCATTTGAAACCGCAGCTGAAGCATGCTATCGAAAAGTCATACTTTCTAGTGATGCAAAAACTGAGGCCCGAGAATTTCTAAAATGGGCCAATCTAGACGAATACACAATATATCCTGATATAGTAGGAATGGCGCGACACATTAAGAGCAAGATACTTTCACAAGGAAACACAAAATGATACAGCTCACCAAGAAAGATCGCCTAATCTTAATAAACCAATATAAAATTTTGGCATCACTCGACAAAGACGACGAAAGTCACTACCTAGAATTAATACAAATACTCGAAAATGGTTATTCAATTTTTTATCCCATGATCGATGAGTGGATCGATCGTGACATGTCAGAAGAAGACGGCAAGTTTATTTTAAACATTCTTGATTTATATCGCGCAATTGAAGATGTAAAACGCGTAACCAAGAACCCTGAAATCCTAAACCATCGATACGCTTTTTTCAGAGGATTTGATGGAAACAATGAAACTCAATACATGGGATTCTGTCGATTCCTGATTGAAACACAAGGCAAGTTCCAAGAACAAAAGCCTTATTTACTTAAGAACGACAACCTGAATAGCCACATGCCTATGACTGGAAAATATCGAGAAATGCTGAGTGTTTCCGAAGGAATTTCTGATATATGGAACATGTCACCAAAAGAAGTCTTAACTATTCTGAACGCATAAATCCTGACCCACCCACTGCAATGAATCACCGCTTAATAAGTTTACACCTAAAAACCGGGGGCTTTGCCCCCGCTGCTTTTTAGTTTTTCTAAAAAACAAAAAAATACATATTTTTTGAAAAAATTCACAGTCATACCCAACATTTACAAAAACCTAGTTGTTCACCCTCTAAACTGGGAAAATCAATATGATAAAACATCTTCTCAGATATACCATACTGCAGCTATGGACACCTTTCATTTTTTCAAAAAAGGGGGGAGACAGATTTATTTAATATTTGGAGGAACCCACTGGGATCATCGCGTACTACCGCTAAAAAGGAATCGGCAAAGAGAAGATAGTGAGAGCAGAGGATCAGAGTATGCCGCGACGATTACGCTGGTTATGCTACGGAGAAAACGGCGAAACGGGCAATAGATCAAGGATGGAACAGACCTGAGGTCAAAAATAACCCGGAAGGTTTGGCCTTAAAATGGCTAAAGTCATCTGTTCTGGACTACGAACCCAAATTTTATAGGCCATCACCAACCCAGTAATTTGATTCGCAGCGACTGCCTTATAGAGATATTCGTAGCCCTGTACTCGGACGAAAAATCTAAGCATTCCATCGCTCAACGTAAAAAACTCATCGTGCTCTAAATCTAAAGCTTCTGAGGACTCAAGCAGCTTTCGATAGTAGAAGGCGATTTCGTCTTGGTCGTCACCCCCTTGAGCACCTATCGGCAGCGTCATATCCGGTCGGCCGTTAAATCCTTCGTGTGCAACCTTGTGGCATTCGTAACACAGCGTAATTCCGTTGCCGAGTTCATATCGCGCCTGCGAAAGCAATGTTCTTCTCAAAATATGATGCGCTTGGACCCGATCGTCAGAATTACAGACGACACACTGGTGAGTATCCCTAGCTCTGATAAACCGACTCCAAAGCGCAAGACACCATCTGTCTGAGCGGTTATTATCAATTGCTCTATATAACCTATCTCTAAGCCTGATCAACTGTTCCTTATCGATAACAGGAACTCTCGAACAACTCACAACTCGCCCCTTGATCATCGTAGATTGATTGCGCCCGCCAGTCTCGTACCGCGCAGCTCCAATTCAAGAAATATTCCTTTTGAAACAACACCGAAGGTAGCAAAAAACGGACAGATTTATCTATACGCTCGCTGACAAAAAGCTAATCACAAGACAGCAAAAAGCCGCGTCATCCGCGGCTTTTTGCCTTAGGCCTTCAGCTCTTCTGGCGTATGCGTCTTAAGCCAATCAGCCAAGGCGGCGTTCATTCGCGTTTGCCAGCCCGGCCCAGAAGCCCTGAATCGCTCCAGCACGTCAGCATCAAAACGAACATTAACGTGCTCTTTAGTGGCTACCGACTTTGGCCGCCCGCGCTTGGGTTTGAGCATTTCCTTCGCCTGAGCTTTGCCAAACAATCCCACAAGCACCTCGCTGGCTGGCTTGGCCTTAGCAAAGTCCTCAGCCGACCATTCCGGGTTCGCTGTATCGACCTTCTCAGGGCTGGGTTTCTTGGTCATAATTTTTGACCTCCCGTTTGTTGGCTTTACGAAAGCTGATGACGTGGACCGCGTCACCCCGTGGGGTGAACACTACGACATGCAGCCGATCCCCTATGTATCCCATCGCCCGATAACGACACTCGCCATAGTCGAATCGATCATCTTCCAAGATCAAGGCCGTGGACCATTCAAAGTCCCGCACTAACGCAAACGGAAGTCCACGTTCTTCAACGTTGCGAGCGTCTTTGGCTGGGTCATAGGTAATCTGCATGCGATTATCGTAGCCACAATAAATCATCAACACAAGGTGTGCGTCGAAAACCTGACCGAGCGTGTACTCTGGTTATCACCGAAGGATCAATGGCTAGGCCTGAGAACCCGCCAAGTACCTGGCAAGCATCCCTGATAAACCGCGCCCCATTCGCCTCGCTGACTCAGATTCCTCATGTCCCTACAAACCGCCCCGCTCTCCCCCAGCTCTCCGTCGCCTCCATGATGAACAGGACGGACCGCCACTGCCGGTTCTTCCTACGCGAGCTCTCCAAACACGCCTTGCTCTACACCGAGATGGTCACCACTGACACGATCTCCCATGGCGATCACAACCGCTTCCTGCGTCACAACGAAGCTGAGCATGCGCTAGCGCACAGCCGCCATAAGATAAATGTTTATAGGCGATTGAGCGCTTCAGCTGGTTCGGGCCTCCACGTCCGGCCGCTGAGATGTCAGCGGCTTGAAGAGGTTAGCGATGGACGACCGACGCAAGCCCAGGTCGGAGACTACTTAAGAGACGCCACACTGACTGACTCTACATCTTGAATCTTGCAACTACCGTGTTCATCTCGATGGCCAGTCGCGAAAGCTCGCTACTTGCCAAGGATGTCTGGTGGGCACCCTCGGTACTTTGAATGGACAGGTCACGAATGCTAATAAGGTTGTGATCAATAGAACGTGCAACTTGCGCCTGCTCTTCAGACGCCGTAGCAATCAGCGTATTCATTTCGTTAATTTCTCTGATGCCGTGCGCAATTTCGGTTAACGCCGTTCCTGCTTCATGCGCTACATTAAGCGTGCTTTGCGCGCCATCGCAACTTTCTTGCATAGACTTAGTGGCTTGTTCGGAACCCTGCAGTATCGCGCCAATCATTTTTTCGATTTCTTCAGTTGACTGCTGGGTACGGTGGGCCAATGCTCTGACTTCATCGGCCACTACCGCAAAGCCACGACCTTGCTCGCCCGCCCGAGCTGCTTCTATTGCAGCATTGAGTGCTAAAAGATTGGTTTGCTCGGCAATGGTACGGATGACTGCCAACACTTTACTGATGTCACGCGACTGCCCTGCCAGACGCTGCACGTCGGCGCTGGTCTGAAGCACTGTAGAGCTAAGCTTTTCGATGGCACTGACCGTACTGGCAACCCGCTGGGATCCGCGAACAGCGGATTCATTGGATTCCCTGGCTGCGCCAGACGCTGCGACGGCGTTGCGGGCGACTTCATCGACCGCTGCTGTCATTTCATTAACAGCGGTTGCCGCTTGTTCAATTTCTTGATTTTGACGACCCAAACCATCACTGGACTGGACAGTAATAGAGTTCATCTCTTCAGCCGACGAGGCCAGTTGCAATGATGAATTACTGATGAGCCCGATGGTCTGTCGCAAGTTTTTCTGCATTGCAAGCGTAGACTGCTGGAGGTCTGAGAATTCATCTTTTCCGGAAATAATGATATCGCCTCGCAGATCACCTGCAGCAATTTTATCGTTGACCGACAATAACTCTTTGAGAGGATTGACGATACTCCGTATTAAGGTTACGGCGAGAAACACAGTAATAACTGTAGAAATCAAGATGATTACAACAACAAATACAAAACCACTTTGGTAAGCTTCTGCTGCGCTTACGCCTAAACCGTTCGCTTGTTCGATATTTAGCTTTACAAGACTATCAACTGCCGTTTGCAACGCTTGCGTAACCGGAACAATATTAGCATCGGAGAAAGCAATAGCCTCGTTCTTGGCGTTTTTCTGGCTTAAATCAAGCACCGTATCCAACTGACTTAAAAATTTTTGTACTGAGTCACTCACCGCCTGATAAATATCTTCTTCCGCTTTGCCTGTCGCCAATGGCGCATAATCAGCTGTGTGCTTGAGCATATTATTTCGCGCAGTTTTAAGGCGTTCAATAGTGACGACTTTGGCTTGAGGGTCATCTTGCGCAATGAGACGTCTTGCTTCAAGCCGGACCCGTAAGGTCGAAATACTTATTTCGTTAGCCAAGATCACACTTGCCATCGCATCCGTCTGGAGGGCAACCATGCCAGCTCTAAGGTCTTTCATTTTAACTAATGAAATACCCCCCCAAAGCAATAAGCAAGCCTATTACAAACAGAAAACTAATGCCGGCACGAACGGAAACTCTGTAATTTCTCATTATAAAACCTCAAGCAACTATTACGATGATGTAACAGGAATTTCCAAAACTAGTCGCTTTTTGTTAGCCAGCTAACATCCAGCTATTATTCTGTGCGGCCGCCAACATGCTTGAGCGTATAATCCAGAGCTTTTTTAAAAAATAACGATAGCGCCCCGATTCGCTAAAATTTTCTCTCCGATTTAAATCTCGCCTAGTTATGCTCCCTTTATCCACGTTTAGGAAGCGAAAAGAATTTTATTAATGACCATCAAACAGCATCAAAACGGACGCGCTGCGATGGATTGCGCTACACGCATGACCTCTTTTGGCTGTTTTATCCATCTAGTTGAAAAAGCGACTTAAGTACAGCTGAACTGGAGCATTTTATAAAATACTGGCTTATAGCCACTACCGCATTGCAGTGGGTTATAGAGGGTAGATCCGATTGGTCCGGCCGATTAGCAAGGAGTGGATTTTAATGACGAAACTATTATCTTTAGATTTTCGTCATTTTTCACATGAGGCAACGCCCTCTCAGCAAGTTGTGGCGTGACAGGCGCGCACCACACCAACGCCTCAGATATATCCCTGATAAACTGCACCATTCGTCTCGTTGATCCAGATATCCAATGCCCCTACAGACCGCCCCACTCTCCCGCCGCTTCTCCGTCGCCCCCATGATGGACTGGACCGACCGCCACTGCCGGTTCTTCCTACGCCTGCTCTCCAAACACGCCCTGCTCTACACCGAGATGGTCACCACCGGTGCGATCCTCCATGGCGATCACGAGCGCTTCCTGCGCCACAACGAAGCCGAGCACCCGCTGGCCCTCCAACTGGGCGGCAGCGTCCCCGCCGACCTGGCCGCCTGCGCCCGTATGGCCGAAGCCGCCGGTTACGACGAAGTGAACCTGAACGTCGGCTGCCCCAGTGATCGGGTGCAGAACAACATGATCGGCGCAATCCTCATGGCGCACCCTGCCCTGGTGGCGGACTGTGTGAAGGCGATGCGCGATGCGGTGTCGATTCCGGTGACGGTGAAGCACCGTATCGGCATCAATGGGCGGGACAGTTATGCCGAGTTGTGTGATTTCGTCGGGACGGTGAAGGACGCCGGTTGTACCAGTTTTACCGTGCATGCGCGCATTGCGATTCTGGAGGGGTTGTCGCCCAAGGAGAACCGGGACATTCCGCCGTTGCGTTATGACGTGGCGGCGCAGTTGAAGCGGGATTTTCCGGCGTTGGAGATCAATCTTAACGGTGGAATCAAGACGTTGGAGCAGTGCCAGGAGCATTTGCAGACGTTTGATGGGGTGATGCTGGGGCGGGAGGCTTATCACAATCCGTATGTGTTGGCGGAGGTGGATCAGCGGTTGTTTGGCAGTGAGGCGCCGGTGATCAGTCGATCGGAGGCGTTGGCGCAGTTGCGACCTTATATCGCGGAGCATTTGGCCAGTGGTGGGACGATGCATCACATTACTCGGCATGTGTTGGGGCTGGGCACTGGTTTCCCGGGGGCGCGCAAGTTCAGGCAGTTGTTGTCGGTGGATATTCATAAGGCGGCGGATCCGCTGGCGTTGTTGGATCAGGCGGGGGAATTGTTGGAAGGGCGGTGAATGGGTAGCTGATGGGCTTTTGTAGGAGCGAGCTTGCTCGCGAGAAACCCATAGCCGCCGCGCTTATTCAGAACGCACGCGTTATCGTTGACGTTTTTCGCGAGCAAGCTCGCTCCTACAGTATTGGGGCAGGCCCGGTGGCTGTGGAGGCGCTATCGGGCAGTTGGGTTGAACCTGCCATCGATTCTGGCCTCCTATTGAGCAGTACGGCCGGTATTTAAACGGCTGTTTTCAGGTTGTTGCCCCGCGCAAACGACCGAACGCATTTGCGCCCTTGAGCGCCTGCCAGCGCTCGGGTAATGTCATCAGACCCACAGGACAGAGCACGCCCATGACTTCCAAGCTGGAACAACTCAAGCAATTCACCACCGTCGTAGCCGATACCGGCGATTTTTCTACCCTCGCCAAGCTCAAGCCGCAAGATGCGACCACCAACCCTTCCCTGTTGCTCAAGGCTGCGTCGATCGCAGGCTATGCCAAGCTGCTGGATGAGTGTGTGCAGGACTGCAACGGCGACGTTGGCCTGGCCAGTGACCGCTTTGCCGTGGCGGTGGGTCAAGAGATTCTCAAAGTCGTACCGGGCCGTATTTCCACTGAGGTGGATGCACGTCTGTCGTTCGACGAAGACGCGATTCTCAAGCGTGCGCACCGTCTGATTGATCTGTACGACAAAGCCGGCGTTGGCCGTGACCGTGTGCTGATCAAGATCGCTTCCACCTGGGAAGGCATCCGCGCCGCCGAGAAGCTGGAAAAAGAAGGCATCCAGACCAACCTGACCCTGCTGTTCTCCTTCGCCCAGGCTGTGGCCTGTGCCGAAGCGGGTGTGTTCCTGATTTCGCCGTTCGTGGGCCGCATCTACGATTGGTACAAGAAGGCCAACGGCAACGACTACACGGGTTCCGACGACCCGGGCGTGCAGTCGGTGACGCGCATCTACAACTACTACAAGGCCAACGGCTACAAGACGGTGGTGATGGGTGCGAGCTTCCGTAACCTGAGCCAGATCGAGGAGCTGGCCGGGTGTGATCGTCTGACCATCAGCCCGGACCTGCTGGAGAAGCTGGCGGCGGATGAAGGCAAGCTGGAGCGCAAGTTGTCGCCGGGCCATGCCGGTGAAGCGCGGGTGCATATGACTGAAGCGCAGTTCCGTTGGGAGTCCAACGAGGATGCGATGGCGACTGAGAAGCTGGCAGAGGGGATTCGTCAGTTTGCTCGGGATCAGGAGAAGCTTGAAGCGTTGTTGACTGCCAAGTTGTAAGACGGACGGCGACAAAAAGGGCGGCACTCTCGCGGGTGCCGCCCTTTTTTGTGAAAGCCAGTCTCAAGCCAGTCGCAGATTAAATGTGGGAGGGGGCTTGAACTGGCCTAATGCTCCCGGACACCTCTTAAGGGCGATATGATTCGCCCAATCAGGAGGTTTCATGCAAGAGCGAAAGACCTACACCCGCGAGTTCAAGCAACGTGCTG